>JBFHVK010000282.1:0-3630 GCA_041589615.1 Gammaproteobacteria bacterium
AGCAAACTACATGAGATGCCTGACCATATTTCATGTTATAGTATATTTAAAACTGAAAAGGAGCCTTCTTTTTTCTGGAGAATTATTATTAAAATTCTATTTAAAATTCTGTTATTTCAGTCCAGAAAACATGAAAAAGAGTTTATTATGCGTATCGAACGAGGTGAATAATATACACTTTTGGCTGACAACTTATTTATTATTATATAGAAGCACAACAACAGCCAGCACAAATCATCAATTTACAACTAAAGAATTAACCTAAAATACTGAGACTCGGTATTTTTCAAACATTAAAATTAACTTTTGGACTTCAATTTATGAAATATATATTCATCATTGCAATAATTGCTGGAGGCATATATTCGTTTATGAAATCACCATCCTTGATGGATATATTACAGACATCTGCTGAAACATCTGTTATTGATAACAACTCTGGTATAAACGTTTTAAACTCTGTTGGTGGACCAGGATTTGATGCGCGATCACTATCAAAGACAGGCAAAATTACTATTGTTGAGTTTTACGTTAGCTGGTGCCCGGCCTGCAAAAAACTAGAGCGCGACTACCAACGTTTTTTAAAAGCCCGACCTGATGTGGCCATACTCAGGGTAAAAATGAAAGACAAATGGAATATTCCCTGGGCTAAACAACAGTATGGCCTGGATATTACTGGCACACCTCATGTACTGATATATGATCAGCAGGGCGAGCTGCTTATACAGGATAATGACAAGGATAGAAGCGGATACAAATTGCTTTACAAATGGATGGATGCAGAAGTACGCAAGAAACGCGTTTAGTTAACGAGCTAAAACTACAGCGCTTATTTACAGCTTTCCTTGCCTCGTTGACAGCCCCACTACGTTAGCCAGTACTCTGTGTTTGTAAAGCACATCAATTGCATACTTCTGGCGTGCCAGACTGATTACCGTAGAGTAACAATTGGGGCCGATAGAACTCAGTCACGGCCTTTTCCTGATGTAATAATTAATCCAGCATTCTGATATGGCTAAGCAAGAGTTTCTCAAATATTAATTTAACTTTCAAACTCACCCGCTGCCTGCAGGTCGGCATGATAGGACGAACGCACCATCGGTGCACTTGCCACCTGCTCGAATCCCATTGCTTCTGCCAGTTGTTTATATTCTTCAAACTCCTGCGGAGTTACAAAACGTTTAACCGGCAGGTGATGCGCACTGGGTTGCAGGTATTGCCCAAGTGTAAGCATGGTGACATTATGGGCACGAAGATCTTTAAGCACTTCCAGCACTTCATCTTTTTCTTCACCGAGACCAAGCATCAAACCTGACTTTGTGGGTACGCCCTGGCAGGCTTCACCAAATGCTTTTAATAAATCGAGTGATCCCTGGTAATCCGCGCCTGGTCTTGCTTCACGGTATAAGCGAGGCACGGTTTCAAGATTATGGTTAAACACATCGGGAGGGGATGTTTTTAGTATGTCCAGTGCAATGTCCACACGCCCCCTGAAATCTGGCACCAGTGTTTCTACTTTTATACCCGGAGTTGATGCACGGGTTTTTTCGATACATTCAACAAAATGTGCCGCACCACCATCACGCAGATCATCACGATCGACTGAAGTAATTACGACATATTTCAGCTGCATCGCCTGAATCGTATCCGCCATATTTTGCGGTTCATCTTTATCCAGTGGTAATGGGCGCCCATGGCCTACATCACAGAACGGGCAGCGACGTGTACAGATCTCACCCATGATCATGAAGGTGGCCGTGCCATGCCCGAAACACTCACCCAGGTTCGGGCAGGATGCTTCCTCGCATACGGTAAACAGCTTTTGCTCACGCAGTACTTTCTTTAGTCGCTTCACATTAGGATGAGTCGGTGCCTTGGCGCGAATCCATTCGGGTTTACGCGGCATGACTTCTGTTTTGGCAATTTTAACCGGAATACGTGCGACTTTTTCAGCGCCCGTCTGTTTTACACCGGCGACTACTTTCTGCTTACTCATAATATTTATTCACTGGATTTGTGTTCACTGATATGCAGAATATCCAGCTGCATACACAGTTCTTTCATTAATAGCCATGTTGCCTGCTGCATGCCGAGGTTTCGGCCGAGCTTCTTCAGGCTGGTCACTTTCATGCCAGCATAGCCACAGGGGTTAATTCTATCAAAGTCTGCCAGGTCGATGTCCACATTCAGACTAAGTCCATGATAGCATCCACCCTGCTTTACCCTCAGGCCCAGTGCGGCTATTTTTTCACCATCGACATATACTCCGGGAGCTTTGGGATCTGCTTTTCCCTCTATCCCCTGTTTGGCAAGAAACCGTATCACAGCCGTTTCCAGCGCGGTAACCAGCTTCCTCACCCCCATGCCTTTTCTTTTGACATCCAGCAGTACATAGGCAATGAGTTGCCCAGGGGCATGGTAGGTAACCTGACCACCTCGATCTGACTGCACCACTGGAATGTTTTCTGGATTCAGCAGATGTTCTGGCTTGCTATTGGTACCAAGAGTAAATACAGGAGGATGCTGTAAAAACCAGATTTCATCCTCGGTGGCTTCTATGCGCTGCTCATTGAACTGCTGCATTTTTTCGAAGGTAGACTGGTAATCCTGAGTACCTAGATGCCTGATGATAGCTGAGTGCTTGAGAGACGGGTGCATAATCACTTTATTTAAAAAGAAAAGGCAAATAAAGGCAGAAATGAGTGTCGGCAAGATTCGCCGCAGGCACAGCAAAAAACACATTTGCGTTTATTTGCGTTCATTTGCGTGTTCTTTTTAAATACAATACAACACATGCTCACAACTGGTTAATTCCATATAGATATTATCCAGATGATCCTTGCTGTGAGCAGTAAATGTGATGGTAATGGAGGTGTATTTGCCGTTGCTACTCTGAGTGAACTTCACTGCACCTTCTGGCAGATCATCGACATGTCGATTAATGATTTCCAGTACTGCCATTTCGAGTTCGTCACCGGTTTTTCCCATGGCCTTGATCGGGAAGTCGCAGGGAAACTCGAACAGGGTTTCCTGCTCTTCATCATAGAATATTTTATCTTCTGGCTTATCACTCATGGCTTACTCCCAACCAGGCTAGCTTGCTCGCCCCTGACGAAGCTCTGACTTATAGGCCTGATAAATATCAATCATTCTTTCCCATATGGGGCCGGGCTTACCATTTTCAACCGGCTTACCGTTAAGCTCAACCACTGGCAGAATTTCCCGGGTTGAGCTGGTGAGCCAGATTTCACTGGCTTTTAACAGCTCAGCCTCGTCAATTTCCCGCTCTTCAAAATTAAAATCATGCTTTTTCGCGAGTTCCAGTATCAGGTCACGGGTAATACCCGGAAGCAGGCAGGGCCCGGTAGGGGGTGTCACCAGCACATCATCAATCACAGCAAATAAATTACTCGCAGCACCTTCTGTAACCTTACCCTCATTGATAAGAATTGCCTCTGCCGCATTACGATCATGCGCCTGCTGCCTTAGCAATATATTACCCAGCAGGGATACTGATTTGATATTACAGGCTTTCCATCGAATATCATCCAGTGTAATTGCTGATACTCCCGGGCGTAGCTCTTCTTTGGTAATCGGTGCAAGCTCGGTCACCATGGCAAATACCGTTGG
>JBFHVK010000283.1:0-3623 GCA_041589615.1 Gammaproteobacteria bacterium
GCGAGTTGAACAGTCCGGCTGGCTCTCCCAGCTAGGTGGCAAGGTATATTATGTTTTTCGTAAGGTGTTTGGACGGCAGAAATCCAGAAAGGTAAAAACAAAACTGGCAACGATTGGTGTGCGTGGTACAACATTTATTGTTGATACCAGTGCAGAAGTTCAACAAGTCGCACTAAAGCAGGGGATGTTGAACATAGAATCACTCGATAATGATTTCGAAATACACAAGCCCCGTAACATGCAGGATGACTATGCTGCATTCAAACATCAGGCTACTCAACAGCAACAGGCAATGCAGAACGAATATTCCAGATATAAACAGAACCTGCATAAGGAATTTGTTGAGTATAAAAAGCAGTTTGATATGCAGCAGAATACGGTTATCAGTATTCAAGGTAATCGGGTTGATAGTCAGCAGTTGAATCAGGACTGGGAAGCTGCATTCTCACGTTATAGTCAATTCTCCGGTGAGCTTATAGATGCCTATAAGACGAATGATCAGCGTGTTTTTGAAGAAGAAATAGATAACGAACAATGGTAATTCAAATTATGAAATATCAGGCATGGTAAGTAGCACCTGATATCAGTAGATTATTATCAATCTCCTCAAAGTGATATATGAGTAGCCCCGGTTCGCTTCTCTTTTCAAAAATTAGCTTCCAGATAATGATAATGTTGTGCGGATTTTTATGCATCGTTACGAAATCACCGACCGTATGTTTTCCGAGTTTTTCATAAGATCGCTCTAGTTCTTTATCAAAAAGAGCTTTGGTGAATACGTTTTTGGCACCTGCAGATGCATCACGCATAAACATCTCATAATTTTTGCTGTTCCAGCCTTCTTCCATATTTTTTGCCAGTGGTAACAGGGTGTTGATGATATCTGATTGTTGCTGATCTAACAGTTCCATATGTTAAGCCCTCAGAAGAGTGAATAGATTAAAGCTTATGTCCTGTATGCTCATGTTGCAATAGGTGTGCATCTTATTGTTTCGATCAGTGAAATTCCTTGCTGATTTTCAGCTTGAATTCAGCTTCGCCTGATAGGTTTACCTTAGTTAATACGAGGAGAATCTTCAACATGAGCGAAAAATCTCAAATTCGAGTCTGGGATCCACTGGTACGATTCTTTCACTGGTCGCTGGTAACTGCGTTTGTAATTGCCTTCATTACAGAAGATGAATTGCTAACTCTTCACAGCTGGGCCGGATACCTGATACTGGCATTACTCGCTGTCCGTATAGTATGGGGTTTTGTGGGTACACGTTATGCGCGGTTCTCGAATTTTGTCTATCGACCTAGAACCATTAAGGGATTTCTTAAAGATACACTAAGGTTCAGGGCCAGGCGCTATATTGGCCACAATCCAGCAGGCGGTGCCATGGTTATGCTGTTAATAATTAGTCTGTTAATGACGGCTGGTAGTGGCGTGTTGCTATTCGGTGCAGCTGAACAGTCTGGCCCCCTTGCACACTGGTTTGCACAGTCTGGTTCAGCCTGGGCTGATCCGCTGGAAGAAGTTCATGAGTTCTTTGCGAACTTCACGCTATTGCTAGTAGTGATTCACGTGGCCGGAGTAATCATTGAAAGCCTGATTCATCGTGAAAACCTGGTGTCTTCAATGATTAGCGGCTTTAAATCAGCGTATATAGACAAGGATGATGGAGCCCAGCCACCAGCTACTATAGAGGAAGCAAAACAATGAGGATAAAAGCATTTATTGTTCATCTGGTGACGTTAGTCATATTTATAAGTTATCCGAATGCCCATGCAGATACCGACTCATTGTTAAAGCAATACAGCAAACAGGGGGCGAGTAATCCTGATGCAGATCAGGGCAGGCGGATGTGGCAGAAAACCTATGCAGGAGACGGTCAGTTTACACAGCGCAGTTGTGTGTCATGCCACACTAAAGATCTTGTCCGACCAGGTGAACATGTAAAAACCGGTAAGACCATCAAGCCACTTGCGCCTTCAGTAAATCCGCTGCGGCTGAGTGATGATCGTAAAGTAGAAAAATGGTTTTTGCGGAATTGTAAATGGACACTGGGGCGTGAATGTAGCGTGCAGGAGAAAGCTGATTTTCTAGCATATATCGAATCTAAATGACCATGATGAATATTTAGCAACTAATTAAACTTATTAAATAAAGGTAATATTATGAAAGCTACACTCGCGATAAGTGCAATTGTAATGACAGTCGGTATTGTTAGTCTGCCGGTGGTATTTAGCGATAACGACGGAAACTGGCGTGATGATGAGCAGCACTCCAGTGATGTGGCCAATGTAAGTCATCCAGTTTACAGGGAGGAATGTGGTAGTTGCCATATGGCGTATCCGCCGGGCCTGTTGCCCGCTGCATCCTGGGAACGCATGATGAACGGGCTGGAGGATCACTTTGGCGATAATGCAGAGCTGGATAAACAGAGGCATAACGAAGTTAGTGAATTTCTTACGGCTAACAGTGCGGACAAAAGCAATTATCGTCGTTCTCGGAAATTCATGAAGGATATTGATCCGGATAAGGCGACAATGCGAATCACCGAATTACCGTACTTCAGGCATGAGCATGATGAAATTCCGTCTCGTATATTCAAGGGCAATGAAAAGTTAAGCAGCATTAGCCAGTGTAATACATGCCACAAAAAGGCTGAGCAGGGATCGTTCAATGAGGATGATATTAACATTCCAGGCTACGGGCAATGGGACGACTAGATGCTGTATGAGGTATAATTTAGTAATGAAACCTGTTCACCTTATTATGATTGCATTGTTTGCGCTCGCTCCCTGGCATGGTTTATTTTCGCCTGCAATGGCAGATAGTGATCACCTGGAAGCACGTCGTTTATTGCATTCAGGCGAGATTATGTCGTTAGAGATGATACTCGAAAGAATAAGGCATAAATATCCAGGTCGTGTTATCGAAGTTGAACTGGAAATGAAGCGTGATCAGATCGTATATGAAATTGAAATTATCGATGACAAGGGAAAGGTACATGAACTTTATGTGAATGCCCGAAACGGTGAATTGATACATCACAGGGATGATGACTAATTATGCGTTTACTGCTGGCCGAAGATGATCAACGCCTTGTGGCAGGTTTAAAAAAAGATCTGCAGGCGGCAGGCTATGCAGTGGATATTGCTAAAAACGGCGTTGATGCGGAATATCTTGGTAATGAATCCATTTACGATATTGCAATACTCGACCTGGGCTTGCCGCAACGCAATGGTATCGACGTTTTAAAAAACTGGCGCAGTGCAGGTAATCATCTACCGGTTATTGTGCTAACCGCACGCGATGCCTGGCATGAACGTGTCGATGGTTTTAAGGCAGGTGCAGACGACTACCTGGGTAAACCGTTTCATATAGAAGAGCTGCTGGCGCGACTCACTGCTTTGCTACACCGTTCGAGCCATAAACCCGGTGGACAGTTAAGTGTTGGCGATATAACACTGGATGAAAAGCAGCAGTGTGTTATTACAGGCGATGGAAGCTGTCATGCCTTAACCGGTATCGAGTTTCGCCTGCTACGTTATTTCCTGTTAAATGCTGGTCATGTGTTATCAAAAACACAACTCACTGACCATGTGTACGATGATGACTCAGAAAAAGACAGTAA
>JBFHVK010000284.1:0-3618 GCA_041589615.1 Gammaproteobacteria bacterium
CTTCGCGCTATTCCAGGTTGCTACTCTTATGAACCTGCTAGTTTTATTACTATGCCGTTCCCATGCTTAATTGATAAAAGCTTTGATACAACAGTTGTAGATAAACCAATAATTGCTTTGTGCCACCTAACGCTTACATAACCGGCAAAAAGGTGCATGGCCAGCTTTTAGGCCGTGCGTCCTTTTTGTCGGCGTTGATGTTCTTGTTATGTGCATTTAACTAACAGCTTCAAAGCTACTTATGATGGTGTAAATGTTAAATGTAAAGAAAGCTATATGCAGTGATACTAATACTTTTGCAATATAGTTTGCTGTTATGGCGTTTGTATTTTTTGAACAACGCCAAACAGCCACCCAACTAAATATAAAATAGGGGTTAAATATAAATAGAAAAATATATGTAGCTATGGATAGTTGAATTGCTGAGACTTGATAAAACGGAGCGAAGATATAAATTGGAATGGTGATTACTGTGGGTATGGCTATAGCGCCTAAAACCCATATTAACCAAAATGCTTTCCATAGTGGCTTATTGCCTTTCCAGTATTCCTTCATCTTTTTCCTTATTTACACATAACGCTTTGCTAACCGGCCGGAAACCCAGTGGGCTAGGTAAATTTGTAGTATTTTGTAGTTTACACAAAACGAGTAGTTCAAGCTACGGGTTTACGGTCGGCGTTGAGCTACTTGTTATGTGCTTATTACGCAGTAGTAATATTGCAACTATGCCGCCAAGGATAATAGATACCACTGTTTCTAATGTATAAGGCCTTAATTGTCCTAAATGGAACCAGACTGCTGGTAGCCATACAAGTGAAAGAGATAAGCTTACAATGGCTGCTTTAGTGTAATTATGATTATGTTTTTTATAAATGAAGTAAGTGAAAACAAATGTAGCTATTAACATTAAGAGCATACGTACTTCATAAAAATAAATTGCATTGTAAAATAATTGCTCTTCTTGTGCGCAATGGTCGTAACCTTTACAAGTTTTCCATGTGCCAAATTTCCCCCATAATGAATCGGCTATGTACATGCACGAAAAATAAACGCAGAAATGAATTACAGCGAGTATTATTCCGTTAATAAAGATCTTTAGATCACTTGCTTTCATTCTTTTACACATAACAGTTAATTAGACAGAAATATGAAATATTGAATATTTGACAATCTGTCTATTTCTTTATGATTTAATCCTACTCTAAGTCTAAATCCTATTAATATCAATAGATTAGTCGCTTTAGAGGGTGACTATTGAATTGTGAAATGCAGTTGGCTTTGTGCTGGAATGTCACTTGTATCGTTATTTTTCATTAGTTGAAAGATCAGAATCGATTTGCTCAATCGTATTTCAGGTGGCTGGTGATGCTAATTTGCGTTCACTGATCTGTACTCTATAAACAAAAAAGCCTCAGCTAAGTGAGGCCTTTTTGTGTCGTTCGGTGTGTCTGGTTTAGAAATCAAACTTGATGCCGACATGCCCGCCGTCATCCAGTTCTATCTCCGGTCCATTTTCCAGTTCGTATTCCATGTTGCGGTAACCAATATAGGCGCGGGCACTTGGAGTAACTTCAAGTTCGATAGCAAATGAAAATTCACTGTATTCATCTGCGCCACTATAAGAGGTAATACCAGGTGCATAGAAGGCGCCGGCTGTGAAGGCGATGGGTGTTGTTGATGGAATAACATAACGCAGCTGGCCACCAATAGCGAGTGCGCCGAATTCTTCATCTACCAGGTTGTTTGCATCAATTGAGGCGAACATCAGTTTGCCGCCAATGCCAAACTGAAGTGCCTTATTGTTACCTGCTGGGTTGCCGGTAATCATCATCTGGCCGTGGATCTGGAAATCATCGTTTTCTGTAAACATGATCCCGAGGCCGATATCTGTACCGCCATAACCGAATGTGGAAGATTCAGTAAGGTAGTTGATTTCTGCCATTTCATCAGCGAGCTTCAGGTCTACACCACGCGCGTTAGCCTGTGATGCTGCTGCCATTAGGGTAATAAAGATGGATATGTTTCTTAGCATAATTGTTCCTGATATAAAAAGGCTTGTGCCCTGCCTTATGGGATCATCCAGGGATGAAATAGTTCGCTAGATCATACACAAACAGCGGGCGAAAAAAAACACGACCCTATCTCAAATTGTTTAAAAACAGTGTGGCAGGTCGTGTTTTTTGATAATTCACCTGCCGCCAGCTGCGGCAGGTGACAGAGCATTTATACCGTCTGGTAGTAAATGTTCTGTGGATGGTTGGCCTGTGCAAAGAAGTACCAGCGCTCTGCAAGTAAACCAACGTACTGAATGATAAACGCTGCAAACAGAACTTCGGTATTGCCTGTGCTAATTGCAGAGAACAGCAGTATCAGTGGAATCGGGAATACCAGTACCATAAAGATGTACTTGATAGACTTCAGGAAGGCTGCTGTCTTACCGTGGAAATATTCACGGGTGTTGAATGAACCACCCATTGCACCCTGTACCTTCTGCACGATCTGGTTGTGACGAACACCAATTGCAGATTGAACCGTAGACTTGTGCTTGATGCGGCTATTTCTGTATAGCGATGCAGTACGTGTCAGGAATACGGCAATCGTCAGTGCAATTGCCCAGCCACCAAGGAAGCTGGTGTGATCCTGCAGACCGAGGTAACTTGCCAGTGCAGTTGCCAGAATAAAGCCGGAAGCTGTACCAAACAGGAAGTAGTTGATAACGGTTAACGGGCTAGACCATTCCTGCAGGAACTTGATGCAGGCATAAATCATCGCGGTGCAGATGAACAGTGCGAAAGCTGCAATAACACCAAACATCGCTACAAACAGGCTTACGCTCAGGTTGATGTTTACGCCGTTAGTGTAGGCAACGCTATCCAGGCCCATCAGGTGAATCGCTGCATAGGCAAAGGCTGCTGCCATCATAGTTGGCAGTGCGATGACTTCGCGCGATAACCATGAAGTGCGCCACATAGCCGCTGCACGCCATGCACGCTCGGGGTGACCGAGGTGGAAGAATGATGAAAAAAGACCAGCGCCTAACAGTACTAATGAAATTACTGCGCCGATGCCATAGAAATTAGATTCGCTTACATTGGGAAGCAGGTTAATTTCCTGGTAGAACTGTGTTGAAAACAGAGCAAGGAAAAGACCCTGGGCTGTACCAATCAACGTTGTTAAAAATATGACAGAAAATGCGGGATGCATCGTTCTCTCCTAATTAAATTAATATGTAATCAAACTGCTTAACCGGTTGCCCACTCCTTGTCAGGAGCAGGTAACCGAACCCTTCATTAAATGAATGAGCTATCGTCAAGTACTGCGCCATCAACCGGCTTGTGGTGTTCTTTCTGCTCTTTGTTGAGCGGATAGTCCACACGAATCAGTTCATCCTCATGGATGGTGATCTTGTTCTTGCGACGTGGCAGGTAATGGTTAGAAGGTTTAGTACCCCATTCTGGCATTAGCGGATAACCACCTTCTTCACGAATCACTTCAGATACATATGAATCAGGATCATGTACGTCACCAAACAGACGTGCATTGGTTGGGCAGGCCAGTACACAGGCTGGCTTACGTTCCGCTTCTGGTAATGACTCGTCATAAATACGGTCTACACAC
>JBFHVK010000285.1:0-3618 GCA_041589615.1 Gammaproteobacteria bacterium
CCAATAATTGGGATAAATGTAGCAACCACCTGAATGCCACCGCCAAGCCCATTGGCGAGTAATACCTGTAACCACTCCGGCAGGCCAATTGCCGCCAGTAGCTGGCCAAAACCATCGATGAAGATGGCGCCGGCGGTGATATCGAAAAAGTCGACAAAGGCGCCGCCAAGGTTGATCGTGAACAGGAACATCAGGTAAATAATGCCGAGAAAGATGGGGATGCCGAGAAAACGATTAAGCACGATACTGTCAATCTTGTCTGACATGCTATAGCGGTATTCATCTGGGCGAGAGACGACGGCTTCAGTTACGCGACGGGCAAAACCATATCTGCAGTCAGCAAGCAGGATATCAATATCTTCACCGCTTTTTTCTTCCACCTGCTGGCGAAGCTCACGTGCGTGCTGCAGAATACTTTCATCAATCGTTTTAAAATCTTCTACACCGCTGTCTCCGTCGAGCACCTGTGCTGCCATCCAGCGACAGTTCACATGACCACATTTATCATCTTCAGGAATAGCATTCAGCAGTGCATTAACGGCAGCTTCGATCGGTTCGGAATAAGGCAGCTGTTTAGACGGTAAGGTGTGGGTTTTAGATGCCTTCAGCATGCTCTGCTTGAGATCATCGATACCCAGGCTTTTATGCGCGGTAATCGCGATGACGGGGCAGCCAAACTGTTCAGCCAGTGCATCGATATCAATTTTAATATCGTGAATATCGGCCAGGTCCATCATGTTCAGCGCAATGATCATGGGGACCTGCATTTCCAGCAATTGTCCGCTCAGATAAAGATTGCGCTCCAGATTGGAAGCATTGAGTACGTTGACGATGAGGTCCGGTTCAGACGATAGAATATAGTCACGGGTGATTTTTTCATCAAGAGATCGGGCGCTATTATCAAGTGAATAGACACCGGGGAGGTCAACCACATCAAACGGGATTTGCTGGAATTCAAACTGCCCAACCTTGCGATCAATCGTTACGCCGGGCCAGTTGCCAATTTTCTGCCGAGAGCCGGTGAGGGTATTAAATAAGGTAGATTTACCACAGTTGGGATTACCCAGTAGTCCTATGGTGTAATGGGGTTTTTTCAGGGGTGGGGTGCCCTGATCTGTATCGCAGCAGGATTTACTCATGAAACGTCCGCCAGGGGTGGATTATATGGCGCACACCATGATGTTTTGTGACATGCCTGAACCAATAGCAATGCGGCTGGCATCAAAGCCAACTACGGTAGCACCGCCTCGGCGCTGTATAACGTGAAGCTGTGAGTTAATCAGTACACCCATGCTAACCAGGCGTTTTTTCAGCTGTTTATCAGCCAGTACTCCAGTCACACGTACCAGATCACCCGGTCTCGCTACAGATAGCGAATAGCTGGGATTCTGTTCTGTCGCTAGTGTGGCAGAGGTCTGATTCATGGCTGTTCAAGCTCCAAAATAGGTTGTTATATAAAGTCTATATCATTCAAATCAGATTGGCAATGATAATTATTATCATTCTTAATGGCGATTGTGTTTGTTCCAGCACAGCGCCACTTGTTCCCCATAGAATGGGGATAACAGATAGAAGTACAAGTCAGATTGTAGCGAAACCAGGGGTGTTGAAGTTGATTTAGCGCATCTAGATGGGTGATATCTGCGGGTTCCCAGCACTCGGGGACAGAACTTCAGTTCTGTCCTCTGTGTTAGCAACCACGCGAGTATTAGAACCCGCTAAGTGGGCAAGATCGACTTCTGTGCTATCACAACAGGGGACAGAGCTAAACTGATGCTCTGTCCCCGAGAGTGAGAAATCTAAAAGTGAGGCACTGTCCTCGAGAGAAGGAACTGGTGCGAGGCTATTCAGGTTTGTATTGCTTGGCTGCTGAGAGGACTTCTTCAACATGACCCTTTACTTTTACAGCTCGCCATTCCTCTCTTAAAATGCCTTTGGAATCAATAAGAAAGGAGCTGCGTTCGATACCCATATATTCGCGACCATAGTTTTTTTTCAGTTTGATTACATCAAACAGTTTGCATAATGTTTCATCGGGATCGGAAAGGAGGTCAAAAGGGAATTCGTGTTTTGCCTTAAAATTCTCATGGGTTTTGACGGAGTCACGTGATACACCGAGAACAACTGTTTTAGCGCGCTTGAACTTGCTGTAGTTATCACGGAAGTCCTGGCCTTCCTGGGTGCAGCCAGGCGTATTGTCCTTGGGGTAAAAATAGATGACAAGGTTGCGGCCCTTAAAGTCTTTCAGGCTGAGAGTCTGGTCACCGGTGGCGGCTGCACTGAATGCAGGTACTTTTTTATTCAGGTTTACGGGCATGGTGTATTTCTCTGTGTAGCATTATTAACTCCTGATATAGGCGGAATATAAATCAGGCAGGGGTGAACTCGGCATCCATATTGAGCTCGTTACAAACCCTGCTAAAGCCAGCTTCAACCTGATCAATATCAGCCGTTGCCGGGATGTCTACCTGCATGTTCACGGTAAATATAGGGCTTCCCGTGTGTGGGGCATGACCTTTACGGGTTTGTAAATTAACAATATTAATATTCTGCTGAGAGAGGTAGGCAGCCAGTTTGTGCACAATACCCGGGTTATCCATGCCCTCAACACTTATGGTATAAGCAGAGCTGTTATCCGCACGCTCGCGCTGTATGGTAGGTTTGATAAGGATGCTCAAGCCGAGTTTGCTTTCGAGTGAGTCTTTATCAGCCTTTATAGCGTCTATAGATTGGGCGTCTCCGCTGACCAGCAGGATAATTGCAAACTCACCGCCAAGCAGGCTCATGCGGCTGTCTTCAATATTGAGACTGGCATCGAGTAAAACTTCAGTCAGGTCATTTACGATACCGGGGCGATCTTCGCCAATGGCAGTTATAACAAGTGATTGAGTCATTCTGTATCTTTGTTGTAGTTGGATAGTAATTCGTGAATATTAAAGCATCGATGTACGAAAGCAATATTCAAGCTTAGTCCGGTGGTTTAACTTGTAAATAAGGGGCCAGACAAGTACTATTTCCGGCTTGATTGCAGCCTGCCTCAGGTGAGTATTTGTGCGGCTTGAGGCGTTTTTCGCAAGTTAATAGACAAGTTTTAAGATAAGGCATCAAACATGTTTCGTGGCAGTATGGTGGCTCTAGTGACACCGATGCACCCTGATGGGGCGGTTGATTTCGAGAGTCTCAGTCGACTGGTTGAATTTCATATCGAAAATGGCACTTCAGCCATTGTTTCGATGGGTACAACGGGTGAATCGGCGACACTAGATGAAAAAGAGCACTGTGAGGTTATCAGGCGCACCGTAGAGATGGTGAATAACCGCATACCGGTGATAGCGGGTACGGGTGCGAATTCCACCAGTGAGGCCATCAGCCTGACACAGTGTGCCATGAAAGCCGGTGCAGACGCCTGTCTCCTGGTGACGCCTTATTACAATAAGCCTACTCAGGAAGGCCTCTATCAGCATCATAAACTGATTGCGGATACCGTGCCCATTCCACAGATTCTCTATAATGTGCCCGGACGAACAGCCTGTGACATGTTGCCAGAAACTGTGGGTCGACTGTCAAAAGTATCCAATATTATTGGTATCAAGGAAGCTACAGGTGATCTTTCGCGGC
>JBFHVK010000286.1:0-3618 GCA_041589615.1 Gammaproteobacteria bacterium
TGCGCAAACATCCAGCCGTGCTCAGGGTGGTTACCATAAGTCATGTTCTGGAGGTGATGTTTTATATATTCACCGGAAGTAATGCCTTCACCAGCCATTCTTTTCTCTCCAATTCTTGTCGTCGTCATTCACAAAGAATGACGCCAACCAGGGAATCATTGTGATTAACAGGTAAGCACTCATCAGTGCTATCACGTTTAGTGGTTTGATCGCGTTAAACACGAATACAAACAACATTACGGTCAAAATAATTTTGCCGACCTCTGCCCTGTAGTAGGTAGAGAGGATTTGAGCTGACTCGGCTTCCTGCTGTTTGCCGAAAACCTTCCATGCAAAATATCCATTTGCCAGGCTGGCGATGAGACCACCTGCAGACACTGATGCCGCAAGGTTGCCACTCACTAACCAACTGACTGCACCAGCCAACAGGCTAACCACAAACTGAAGTAGTATTATTTTCTTTATTTGTGTGGTGCTGGTTTTTAGCATTGTTTTGACGAAACGCAATCCGCGTCGCTGAAAATGCGCGCAAATTATATGAGCCAGAGCATACTGGGTCAACCTTAATGTCCGAATAAGGTGCTTTTATTTTAGAAAATCCTGAATTATTAATGATTCAGACAGGATAAGGCTTTCAGCCCACTTTCTGCAAGGATTTAGCCATGGGCAACGACTTTTTAAGAGCGTTCTCCAGTCCAGGTTATTGAAAAGCCACGGGAAATAATCCCTGATACCTTTCGTCCAGTTTAACCAGCTAAACGTATAAACTGGATAGAAACACACCTGATGTTTGCCAGGATGATTCACTGGTTACTGCTATTACTGCAGTACAACATCGTTATGATGTTGATTTTATTTAATTTTATTTAAAATGCCGTCAAGCTCATCAAGGCTGGAATAATTTATTACCAGCCTGCCCTTACCATTACTTTTATGATGAACTTCCACTGGTGCACCTAGCCGCTCACTCACCTGCTCCTGCAAGCGGCGAATATCAGGGTCAGTTTTTGATGTAGCTTCCGTACTTTTTGCCGCTGGATTAAGCTGCTTTTTTACACGTTTTTCAGTTTCACGTACTGACCAGCCCTGTTCAGCCGCCTTTCCTGCCAGCAGGCTCTGTTCATGCCCGGTGAGTGACAGCAGGGCGCGGGCGTGCCCCATATCCAGCTTGCGCTCATCCACCAGCAGCTTTACGTCTTCGTTCAGGTCTTTCAGGCGCAACAGGTTAGTGACCATCGTGCGCGAACGGCTTACTGCTTCCGCAACCTGCTGGTGCGTCATCTCGAATTCGTCAATCAGTCGCTGAAGTGCCCTGGATTCTTCCAGCGGGTTAAGGTTTTCACGCTGAATATTTTCAATCAACGAAACGGCAGCAGCAGCCTGGTCATTCAGATCTTTAATAACCGCCGGAATTTCCTGTAAGCCTGCTAGCTGGGAAGCACGCCAGCGACGCTCACCGGCAATCAGCTCATATCGCCCTGCAGAAATTGGCCTGACGACAATAGGTTGCACTACACCCTGCGCCTTGATTGATTCTGCCAGCTCCTGCAACGACTCGGGCTCAAAGTGAACACGTGGCTGGTAGGTTCCACGCTGAATCAGCTCTACAGAGATATGTCGCAGTCCGCTATCTGCCGATGATGCAGCCTCAGCTGATGGTGTAGTGGGCGCTGGTTTAGGGTCAGTCAGCTGGTTAACCTCTGCCGCACTACCCAGCAATGCGTTCAAGCCACGTCCTAATCCTCGTTTTTTTGCTGCCATGTATTACTCTTTACTTTAAAATCAATAATTTAGCCACATCTCAAATGGCACCAGGCTATTTAATTGCTGGAATCAACACGCAGATATTTCCTTATCTCGTGACCTGGAAGCAGTCGCTTCCAGAAATCTCATCAGGCAACCGCACCCGCGGGATGTGCAGCCTTCACCTGACGTCGAATAACTTCACCTGCAAGTGAGTAATAAGCCAGCGCACCCCGGGAGGTCTTATCATAATTAAGCACCGGCAGGCCATGTGAAGGCGCTTCCGCCAGTCGCACATTGCGCGGCACAACCGTACGGTAGACACGATCACCGAAGTGCTCCAGCAGCTGATCGGATACATCTGTGGCCAGTTTATTCCGCGGGTCAAACATCGTGCGTAACAGGCCTTCAATTTCCAGCCCGGGATTCACGCTATTACGTACCTGCTCAATGGTATCTACAAGCGAAGACAGCCCTTCCAGGGCATAATATTCACACTGCATTGGAATCAGAACACCATTTGCCGAGACCAGCGCATTAAGGGTTAACATATTCAGTGAAGGCGGGCAGTCGATTATAATGAAATCATAATCACTATCGATTTTTCTGAGAGCATCTCGCAGTCGGGCTTCACGGCCTTCCACGTCCATCAATTCAACTTCTGCGGCCGTCAGGTCGCCATTGGATGGTATAACATGGTAGCCAATTTCATCAGGTCGCTGTATGCAGTCTTCAACAGCCGCTTCAGCCATAAGCACATCCAGGATACTGTTTTCCAGGGAATGCTTGTCAACATTACTGCCCATAGTGGCATTGCCCTGTGGGTCAAGATCCACAAGTAACACACGCTTACGCGTCTGCGCCAGCGATGCTGCCAGATTGACTGATGTCGTGGTTTTACCCACGCCGCCTTTTTGATTGGTTACTGCAATAATTCGTGCCATGAATGTTGTCTTTTATTCTGTTCTGATTATTTCAACCAGGTGCCGCTCTTCATTCAACCAGGGGACCTGTAACTTGTGTATCGCCCGCTGGCTGTAGCCCTCGGCCAGTTCCGGCATGTCTTCTCTGCCTTTCATAGCCATCACTCGAGTTGTTGATGTTACCAGATGTTGAGTACGATCCAATATAGTATTTAATGCCGCAAAAGCCCGGCAGGTGATTATCTCAAAGCCATAGGATGGCTGGTAATCTTCTATACGACTATGAATAACTTCAATGTTTTCAATACCTAACTCGATTTTTACCTGGGTCAGGAAGCGCGTTTTCTTGCTATTACTATCGAGCAAAACAAACGGATAATCGGGCATGCATAGCGCCAGGGGTATACCCGGCAGGCCTGCGCCAGTACCCACATCGAGAACAGGCGCAGAATCTATAAATGGTAGAATGCTCAGGCTATCCAGCAGGTGTTTAATCACCATATCATCCAGCTCACGGATAGCCGTCAGGTTATAAGCCCTGTTCCACTTGCGCATCAAATGCAGGTAGTCGAGCAACCTCTGTTGCGTATCGACTTTAATGACAAGACCCAGTTGCTCCAGGCCCTGCTGTAAACGATCTTCCGGCTGCATCTAAAACCCATGTATTCTTAAAATGGGTATATTACCCTATTTTTATTCAAGGGCCTTACTGGTCATACCATCCAGTGCCTTTTCCATTTTCTGTATGATTTGCTGGTTTTTCAATCCATGTCTTTGCTGTAGAGTCTGCGGATGCGTATAGGCTATCCATGTCTGGTCACTCGCATCTTTCCAGGCCAGCACCTTCATCGGCAGGTCCAGTCCCATCAAACGTTGCTCGTTCATCAATGGCGTGCCCATTTTAGGATTTCCAAAAATCAGTAACTGGGTATCTGTCATCTGCAGGCCCACA
>JBFHVK010000287.1:0-3605 GCA_041589615.1 Gammaproteobacteria bacterium
AAAGCTACAAAGAAAACATCTGAAGAGCTTAAGGCTTTCACTGAACAGCATGCAGAATTGCACGCTGAACTTAAGAAAATGGGCGACTCGATGACAGCATTCGAGCAAGCACAAGCTAAGCCAGCCGCTAGCGCAGCAATGCAAGAGGGTTTAGGTACACAGTTTGTTGCCTCTGATGCTTTCTCAAGCTTTAAAAATGGCATGACTACAAAAGCAAGCCAGATTTTTCAGAATAACACTATCGTTGAGGGTACTGGCAACACGGTTACCCGTCATGAGCAGCTACCTGGTGTTGTCCCTGGGGCAGTTCGACAGCTTACTATTATGCCTACGGTAGCCAAGGGTACAACAGGTTCTAACGTGATTTATTACTCACGCGAGCTATTGTGGACAAATAACGCTGCTGAAACTGCCGAAGCTGCTGAAAAGCCAGAATCAGTATTAACGTTTGAAGAAGTTCAAGAGAACGTGCGAACCATTCCTCACTTCATTAAAGTTTCAAAGCAAGCGCTTGATGATTCATCGTTCCTATCTTCGTACATTAATCAGCGAATGGCTCACGGTGTTCGTCAAAAGATTGAAACGCAAATCGTTAATGGTACTGGTGTCGGTGTTGCTCTTAATGGCTGGCTTAAAACAGGCCTGCATACAGTAACTAGCCCATTATTGACTATTGATATCTACGGCCTTGCAAGCAAAATGAAGTATGAAATTATCGATGCTGACTATACGCCAGACTATTTCTACATGAACCCTATGGATTGGCAAGCAGCGGAAACAATCCGTCGATCATCCACTGATAATGCATTTTTAGCGGCTTCTGGTGCTGTTACTTATGTGAATAATGGTTTGACTCCTATGCTTTGGGGTTTGCCTGTCGTTTTATCTAAAGCCATTCCAAAAGGTACTATGATTTGTAAGTCAATTGACTCGGATATGTATTTCGGTCGCGATGATGTTAAGGTTGAAATGTTTGAGCAAGACGGCGACAACGTTACTACCAACTTAATCACTGTTCGTGCAGAGGCTCGAGGCGCTGAGGCTGTAATGTTGCCAGCTGCTATTCGTGTTGGTGATATTACTGGTATCACTTCACCAGCTTAATCTATATGGGGCTTCGGCCCCTTCTTTTGGAGTTCTTATGGCTGATTTCATAGCAAAAAAACCTTTTTCATCTATTCGTTGGGGTAATATTAAGGTTGGCGATCCAGTAGATAATATTGATAAAACTATTTTGCGACAAATGGTTGAGAATGGTATGGTCGAAATGACTGCAGAATACTCTGCTCGACTACGACAAGAACAGGCAATTGAGGCAGCAAAAGCTGCGAAGGCTAAAAAGTAATGTATAAAACGATTGTAGTTACTCCGCCAACTGTCGAGCCGATCACGACTGACGAAGCAAATTCGCAATTAAAAATTGAGGATGGCTTTGATGATGACCATAGAGATATGCTTATATCAATCGCACGTGATAAAGCGGAAAAGTATTGCAATCGCTTCTTTACTGAGCAAAAAGTAAAAATTGTTTTTGATGGGCCTATGTATACTAATCGCATAGACTTGCCATATCCCGACTTACAAAATGTTGACTCGATAACTTATATTGATTCATCGAATACAATGCAGGCAGTAACTGGCTATACGTTTTTCTCTGATGAGCAAGTTATATACCCTGCATCATCATTCCCAACTGATTGTAAAAGCTACACAGTAACCGTAACAACGGGCGCACCAGTTGAATATGGCGGCGCTAAAATTGGCATGCTAATGTTCTTGACTGACTTATACGAAACTCGCGCAGAAAGCATCATCGCTGCTAGCGTTTCAAATAATCCGGCTGTCGTTAACTCACTTTATCCTTATCGGGTGTCACTTGGCGTATAGAACCGGCGAACTAGACCAAAAAATTAAGTTCCAGCGCGAAGATAAAACTAGCGATGGGATGGGTGGCAATGTCGTAACTATTGTTGATATTGCTAGTGGCGTATGGTGTAAAGTTGATGCATTATCTGGCAAAGAGTCAGAACGATTTGATAAACTGAACGCAGAAGAGTTGACAAAATTTGTCACTAGGTATCGAACAGATATAAAAGAAGATGACATCATTGAATACCTAGGCGTACAGTACAATATTAGATATATTCCAAAGCGATCAACTCGCACAATGTATGCGGAGTTCTTTGCTGAACGAGGGGTGGCACTATGAGTATAACCAACCTTAACACAGCTGGTAACGCTGTAAGAATTGACGGGGTTACTGAGTTATTGGATCTTCTTGAAAATGTAGGCCCGAGACACGCCAGAAATTTGATGCGATCAACTACTCATTCAGTAGCAGGAATTATAGCAAAGGGAGCAAAATCTAATGCGCCGCATGATACGGGTACACTTAAAAGCGCAATAAAAACAAAGCGCAGAAAGTCAGCACCGACCGCACCAGTAAGTGACGTGATCGTTGAGCATGGCAACGATGTTAAAAATGATGCGTTCTACTGGCGTTTTTTGGAGTATGGAACTCAAAAAGGGTTGCCGGGTAGTCACTCAAGCAGCGAGACAAGATTTATAGGTCGAGCTACTGATGTTGTAAGGGCTGATTTTGTAAATATATACACTCAAGAATTTGGAAAGAAATTAGAAGCTGCTTTGCGTCGTGAAGCGCGTAGGAATGGTGTCTCATGAGTTTTGAAATTGCCATACAGACTGTTATCTATCAAACACTTACTGCGCATACACCATTAATGGCAATGATTGAAGGTGTATTTGATGATGTGGAAGAAAGTCAGATATTTCCGTATGTGACTATTGGCGAAAGCACTCACGCAGAAAATGATACTGTTGCTGTTTTTGGTGATGATTCAACAATAACTATTCATGTCTGGTCTAGATATGAGGGTAGAAGCGAGACAAAGCGCATACAGGGTGCTATATATGACGCTTTACATAGAGCAAAGCCGACCTATACGGGGTATAATATCATGGGGATTGACTGGGTTAATTCTCAATCTTTCATTGATACCGATGGCGAAACGCGTCACGGTGTACAAACTTTTAGAATTTTGATAGACAAAACATCTTAGAGGTATAAGGCATGTCAGAAGGCAATTTAGGTCGCGAGATCGTAATAACAAAAGGCGGTACGGTGCTTGCTGGCGTTCGTACTAAAACAATCACATGGGGCGGCGAATCCGTTGATGTTACAAGCGGTGAGAATGATGGCATCCGCTGTTTGCTTGATGCATCCGGTCAAGAGCAGCTAGATTTGCCTATCGAAGGAATTGCAAAAGATGATGTTCTTTTGAATATCGCACTTGATACTACTGCCAGTAAAATGCTTACTGACATCGTATTAACGTTAGATATTCGAAATCCAGCAAATACAACTCCAGCGACGATCACTGGAAACTTTCGCATGAGCTCGTATGAAGAAGGCGCACCATACAATGACGCTATTACCTTTAGCTCCACATTGGAAAGCTCTGGGCCTTGGGTTTACACTCCGGAATCAGCATAAAAAGTACAACATGCGTGTATTTGTGATATAATTCACGCTTGTTTTTTATTGTTGAGGGTTCAAAATAATGTCAATATTTAAAGAAGTTAGC
>JBFHVK010000288.1:0-3587 GCA_041589615.1 Gammaproteobacteria bacterium
ATTGATCAGGCGAACCTGGAACTGAATACACAATTAAATACTATTTCACAGAAGCTCACTGAACAGCTGCAAGCAGAGAAAACCAAAATGGGTAAAAAGCCTGCGAAGCAGGACGAAGAAAAATTACAGCAGATGACGCTTCAGGCTAACCAGAAAATGCAGCAGGCACGAAACATCGCCACACAGAAAGCGCAACAATACAGGTCATCACTAATACAACAGTTACGCCAGCAGGTTTCACCTATTGCTGAAAGCATCGCCAGAAAGAAAGGCGCGAATGTTGTAATGATCACCAACAATGCCACACTCTGGTACAACCCGGATGCCGATATTACAGGTGAAGTGATTGCAGAATTACGCGCCATACCAGCTGCCACAGAAAATACTACTACAAAAAAAACAGAGACCCCGGCTGATAGTGAATCAACCGAAGTGAATTAGATAACAGATCAAGAACTATTTTTCCGCTAATGACAGCTCCCGCGCATCCATGCGCCCGCTGAATTAGTGCATCCTTGCACGTCAACGCAAATAAGATTATACAATGTGTAATGCGCCGCAGGCACATAAACAAATATATTTGCGTTAATTTGCGTTAATTCGCGTTATTCTTTTCCGCTTTTCCTGTACTTTTTCACTTAAGTGCGAACAACCAGCTTTAGCTTTTAAATATCCATACAAAACGGGTGAGATTCAACTGAATCTCACCCGTGCTGATATTTCACTCCTGTTTTAGTTTTGCTTTTCAGCAACTGCTCTTGTAGATCTTTTGCGCAGTAACAGCATCGGCAACAGCATAATCAGCATCCAGGGATGTAATGCACCACCACCGCCACCGAATGAAGGTCTGGGCGCCTTAAACATTGGCTGGCTTTTATCTACTCTATTTGAAACAGCAGGCTGTGATGCGCGTTGCTGTTGAGCGGCATGCTCGACTTTCAGGCGTTGCTGGTTGCTGCGTTTGATGCCATAACTATCGAACATTTCATCACGCATCACCACCATCGAGGTATAGTCTGTTACCAGTCCATATTCGATGGCGGTTTCGGTGATAGCCTGTTTAATATCGGCCTTCTCACCAAAGTCCTGCATCTCTTCTGTCATATCCTGAATTGAAGCATAAGCCCAGAGGCGTTCTATTTCAGGATTACGTGTATCGACTGCAGGAAATGTTATTTGCGTGCGATACTCTTTTTCTACACCGGATATTTTTCCTTTCAGCTTCACATCGGCAACGCCATCACCAAAATAATGACCGAAGATAATCAGCTGCTGGCCACGGTATAAGCTACCGATATTTTCCGGTGTCAGGTCAGAAGTTTTAACACCCTTGATGGACAATTTTAGTCCATGCAGGCTTTCATGGCTCACCTTGCTACCCGCCTGCATAACCTTACCCACAATGTCATCGCTATTAGAAAGGCTTAGTGCAAAACCATTCGAAGCTCTCGTCATACTCTCAAGCAATGGACGATTTGCACTATTCCCCATAATAAACGTAAACAGGCGCATATCTTTCTTTTTTAATAGCTCGATAAATTTACGCTGTTCCGTTTCGCCAACATTGGCAACACCATCGGTTACCAGCACGATAGCACTGGTACGGTCTGCATCCATAGATTTTAATGCGGAAGCAATTCCACTATACAGATTAGTACCACTGCCAGGTTGTACGCGACCCAGTGCATCACTGTAATGTTTTATATTTTCAGGTGTTGCATTCACATAACCTGAAGTGAGTTCCCGCGCACTGCTGTTAAACAGAATAATGCGGAAACGGTCATCTCCCCGCATCTTACCCAGCGAGCGCTGAACAGCATCGGCGAGTGTCGAAAACTTGTTCTGCATCGAACCTGAAATATCCAGCACAAATACCCAGTCACTACCCTGTGTCAATGGTTTAAGATCATCACCGGGTGTCAGTGTCATCATGAAGGTGCCGCGTTTTTGCTGATCGGTTTTATACGTAACCATATCGACACTACCGGGTAATCCACTCTGGTGTCTCCAGTAAACCAGCAGGTCTTTATCCAGTGTAAACGCCGCCTGAGCTGCTGTATTTGGACTCGTTGCATTTAGTTGGCCTTCCTGTGCCGCATGGTTACTGTTTGAAAGTTGCACGACCCAGTCTCCCTGTGCATTTTTCTGTGCCACCGCTGCAGGCTGGTCTGGCAGGCGTAAGGCTTCAACCGGATAATCTGATTTTAAGGTTAACTGAAAAGAAAACGCCTCCATCACTTCAGGGTTAGCAGTCCAGAAGGCCAGCTTCTGTTCATCTACACCGCCCTCTTCAAGTGGATACACATAACGTCCGATGCCGGTATCAACACTCGCAGGCTGCAAATACACAAAACGTACCCTGGTATCCTGCGAAGCACGTACCGGGCTTACACTGATATCGAACGTTTTGTAACTGTCTTTTTCCGTGATCCCCGCTTCACGTCCAGCAGCTTTCTCCTGTTCATACACCTGTCGAGCCTGTTTCTTTTCAAGCACTTCACCGGTCACCGGTTTGCCATCGATCCACACGGTGAATTCAGCAACCGCTGCTTTTTCAGGCACCGGAAATGAATACACGGCTTCCAGATCCTGTGCATGAGGATTATGAAAAACCTGTTCCACTTCGGTAATGGCATAACCATCTTCAATAATTACATTCACATGATGCTGCTTTATTTTCAGTGCAGGCAGGCTGCCATTAGCCGGTGTCAGCAGGCCTGCAGCCATGCCCTGGCTGAATAAAAGCAGGTTAAATAACAGCGCCATAACTATAGACCTGGGCATAGATATAGCCGGGCTTAGGCGTTCACTCGAGATTGATTGTTTCATTGGTTTACTCCGTTGTTGTCCTGAATCTAGTGTCGGAGCAAATCCACAATAAATAAACTTTTACAGATAATGTTAAAAATGACTAACCCATAAGTATATTTTTAATAAACTTAAGGCTATTATTGATATATTCCGATATTAATAACATTTCAACGAGCCAGCCCATGACACAGACCAGCGCGCTTATAGACACCCTGAAAAAGGCCCTGAAAAGCCAGCAGATGACCTATGCGGATGTAGCCAGGAAACTCGATATGAGTGAAGCCAATATCAAGCGCATGTTCGCCAGCAAGCGATTCAGCCTCGATCGTCTCGAAGAGATATGTCAGCTAATGCAGATGGAACTGAGCGACCTGTTCCTGCTGTATGAAGAATCCCGCCAGCGTATTAGCCAGCTCAGTCAGCAGCAGGAAAAACAGCTGGTTGCTGATGAGAAGCTTTTGCTGGTTGCGGTGAGTGTGCGTAACCGGCTCAGTTTTGAAGACATTACTACCCACTATGATATCTCCGAAACAGAATGCATTCGTCACCTGGCTAAACTTGACCGACTAAAAATCATCGACCTGCTACCGAATAACAGAATCAAGCTGCGCATTGATGATGGTTTCAGCTGGCTTAAGAACGGCCCTATCGAACAGTTTTTCGAACAGCAGATCCAGTCACAGTTTCTTAAATCACGATTCAATGGTGACTGTGAAAAACGCAAATTCCTTTTTGGTTTACTGGGAGATTCATCGGTAGAGGTGTTAATGAAAAAA
>JBFHVK010000289.1:0-3575 GCA_041589615.1 Gammaproteobacteria bacterium
CGGATTCTGGTATCAATTATTTAGATATTTTTTATACTACAGGATAATGACAACACACTTGTTTTTTGCCAATAGTGCCAATCATATACAGATATAATCGGCGGAAGACTATGTCATAGTAAACGACCTTCTGAATTAAATAACGCCGAGCCTTACATTAAACAATAGTCAAATAACTGTGACAGTCACTGTCACAGTCACTGTAAAAATCTTCTGGTGGGCAATGCTGATGGTAAATATATATTAATATGATCACCAATATCCACTTCCAGTTCACTGGTCATTTGTCTGAGGGTTTTATCAGGATTTATAGAGTCTGCAAATTTATGACGACTGTGCCTGGTACTTAGCAGTATTTTGAATCCGCTACGCTTGAGCTTTATCAATTACCCAGGCATGCCGCTCGCTTATTCTGGCAACGTTTTTTACCCAGAAACCGCAGCTAAGAGGAATACCATGCCGATCCCACAACAGAAACCGAATGTTATTGATAGTCCCTTTAGTCTGGACAACAACGAGTTATATAAGCAATGGCGTGACCAGAAGCTTGAAAACTATCCTGAAAAGCTGACTGATGTACTGGTGGAAATCAATGATCCACGGAAACTCACCGGTACCGAGCATGCTGCACTCCTTGAGCGCTGTCAGAAGGCTAATATGGCCTTGTATGTCAGCAAAACAGGCACCGATACTGACCCACAGATACCGCTAACACTGGCACGCCGATTCGACCTTGAAAACATTAATAAAAACTGGCTCGCCGACGAAACCGGTCTCACCTCTCTCACTGTGCGTGACGAAGGTATTCGTAAGGGCTATATCCCCTTTAGTAACCGCGCGATTAACTGGCATACGGATGGTTATTACAATACGGCTGAGAAACAGATACACGCATTGAATCTACATGTTACCCAGCAGGCTGCGGCAGGTGGTGAAAATGCTCTAATGGATCATGAGATAGCCTACATTTTATTGCGTGAAAAAAATCCTGACTATATTCGTGCTTTAATGGCTTCGAATGCAATGACTATACCGGCTCGTATCGACGAAGGAGGTGGCATGGCCCGCAAGGAAGAGCCTGGTCCCGTTTTTTCAATCATGCCATCTGGCGATCTGCACATGCGATATACTATTCGAGTGAATAATGTTGTGTGGCCGGCAGATGAAATCAGCACGGAAGCACTGGCCTATCTAGAAGAAATTCTTAATAGTGACTCACCTTATATTTACCGAGGACGATTAGTCAGCGGTATGGGGCTGGTGAGTAATAATGTATTACACGACCGTGCTGCCTTTACGGATGATGCAACCCACAAGCGCCATTATTATCGTGCACGTTATTTTGATCGCCTGGCAGGAACCTGTGTTAATGATATATATGATCTGGGTTAATCGGGGAATAATAAAAGGGACAGTCACTATAAATAATACTGCACTCGAAAATAAAAGAGACTATCACTATAGTGGACAAAGGTCTTCCAGCTTTGGTTTTCATCCATTGGTTGTTTCTGTATAGTTTCCGCGCCCTGCTGATATATGAGCAGGGTGATCTAATGGCTCGATTTAAGAATGCGTGCCTTTTCGCGATTCCAGTCGCGTTCCTTGTCCGCAGCACGCTTGTCGTGTTCTTTCTTACCTTTCGCCAGGCCGATTTCCAGTTTTGCCCGACCCTTGCTCCAGAACATTTTCAGTGGAACCAGGGTGTAGCCCTTGCGTTCTACAGCACCGATCAGTTTATCGATTTCTCTGCGGTGCAATAACAGTTTTCTGGAACGTGTTGGTTCCGGGTTCACGTGGGTGGATGCAGACAGCAATGGCGTGATCTGACCACCAAGCCAGAAGATTTCGCTGCCCTTGACCATAACGTAGGTGTCGGTCATCTGCACTCGGCCCTCGCGTATGCTCTTTACTTCCCAGCCTTCTAAAACAATGCCTGCATCGAACGTGTCTTCAATGGAGTAATCGTGACGGGCTTTTTTATTCAGGGCAATGGTACTGCCAGCGGGTTTGCCTGTTTTCTTATTCTTGTTAGCCATGCTCAGAATATTGCCATTTGGGGTTGTGGTGGGTATCGATGTGTAAAAACCAGCTGCGATTATACTGGAAGTGATCCAATTATGAATGGCTGTTTTTCAAACAGAGCTAATTGATTGCTGCTTGTGTAAAGCCTGTTTTTTTATGAAAATGGGGCACGCATAGCTTGCGCTAATAAGATCGCTGGTTCTACCAGTTGTAGCGGAAGGGCTACTTAATAATCAACTTTAGGTTTTTTGGTTGCTTTAAAAACAATAAGTTATAGAATAAATATAAAGTAAAACATTATCGGAGAGCACATGTCTGAGCAAGCGCGAACCTCTATTCACGGGCAATGGTCCAGTCGGATGGCTTTTATACTGGCGGCAACCGGTTCTGCCGTTGGCCTGGGTAATATCTGGAAGTTTCCCTATATTACCGGCGAGAATGGCGGTGGTGCGTTTGTGCTCGTATACCTTTTCTGCATTGCAGCTGTGGGTGTGCCGATTATGATGGCGGAAGTCATGCTGGGGCGTCGAGGTCGGCAGAGCCCGATCAATACCATGGCAACCCTGGCAGCGGAAGAGGGGCGTCCTCAGGTATGGTCACTGCTGGGCTGGTTTGGTGTGATTGCCGGTTTCCTGATTCTTTCCTACTACAGTGTAATTGCAGGCTGGGCACTTTCGTATGTGTTCCGTACTGCGAGCGGCATGTTCCAGGGTGCGACGGCGGATGGTGTTAGCAGTATCTTTACCGACCTGGTTTCAGACCCCGAGAAATTACTCGCCTGGCATACCATCTTTATGATTGCCACTATGATGATTGTGGCACGCGGTGTTAAGCATGGGCTGGAGAGAGCGGTTAGTTACCTGATGCCCAGCCTGTTTGTGTTGTTAGTGGTATTGCTATTTTATTCAATCTCTACAGGTAACTTTTCGCAGGGAGTCGAGTTTCTCTTTAATCCCGACTTCAGTAAGCTGAATGCATCGAGTGTGTTAACAGCGATGGGGCATGCCTTCTTTACCCTCAGCCTGGGTATGGGCGCCATTATGGTGTATGGCTCATACTTGCCTCGCGATACCTCCATTGCAAAAGCTTCAATGGCGATTGCGCTGGCCGATACCCTGGTGGCACTGATGGCCGGGCTGGTCATTTTTCCAATTGTATTTGCGAATAACCTTGAGCCAGCTGCAGGCCCCGGCCTGATATTCCAGACATTGCCCATTGCCTTTGGGCAAATGGAAGCAGGAGTACTGATTGGTACACTGTTCTTTGTGCTGCTGGTATTTGCAGCCTGGAGTTCATCTATTTCACTGATTGAGCCGGCGGTGGCGTGGCTGGTGGAAAACCATGGCATGAACCGAATTTATGCGTCAGTGTTCATTGGTATTGTGACCTGGTTTATAGGCATTGGCTCATTGTTGTCGTTTAACCTGTGGTCAGACAGAAAATTACTCGGGCTGAATTTCTTCGAGGTGCTGGATTACCTGACAGCAAACATCATGTTGCCTCTCGGTGGCCTGTTTATTGCCATATTTGCTGGCTGGCTAATGAAAGTCGAG
>JBFHVK010000290.1:0-3567 GCA_041589615.1 Gammaproteobacteria bacterium
CCACGTCATGTCCATCATTCTGGTGGAATCCAGACAAGTTTCTTGGTCCAGCTGCATTATTGCAGGCAGCCAGGTTTATAAATGATTCACGAGACCAGGCCACTGAAGAGAGGCTTCAGCAACTGGATGATCCATTCAAGCTGTTTCGCTGTCATACCATTATGAACTGCGTTCAAGTGTGTCCCAAAGGTTTGAATCCCACAAAAGCCATTGGTGAGATCAAGAAGATGATGGTGAAAAAGTCATTCTAGTTATGCAACCATCACACAATAAACCCATGCCTCAGCAGGTTGATTCCGCATTGCGCTGGCGCTGTCGGCGTGGCATGCTGGAGCTGGATATTCTGCTTAATCAATTTATTAATCATGCTTATACATCTTTAAGTGATCAGCAGAAGCACACTCTGGATCAGATGCTGGATTATCCTGATCAGCTTCTGTTTGATCTGTTGCTTGGGCATATGCATTCATCTGATAATTCTGTCTCTGATCTTGTCCAGAAAATACGCCAGTCAGCTTGCGCTTGAGATAAATCCTTCAGCCATTTACCGCATACTTGTAGTATGTGTTGGTGTGCTTTCTCTGATTGGTATTATTTTAATTCTGGATGATTATCCTTTATATGGCCTGATCAGCTTTTTATTTCTATTTATCTATCTTACAGCGGTATGGGCACAGAACCGTGCGATGTTACTGCAATGCATGCAGGATGGTAGCTGGCAGTTGCAGTGTGCGGGTGTTACTTCTATTTTAGAACTGTCCAGTAAAAGTGTGATTACGCCTGTCCTTAGCATTCTTAAATTTAAAACCCGGTCGGGTAAAGCCTTTCACGTTCCATTGTTTATGGATAGTGTCGACAACGAGAGTTATAGACGGCTAAGAGTAAAGATAAAAGTTGAGGGTATTAAACCGGTTACGCATGATAAAATAATGTAATGACAGATAAGCTGACAAGAAAACAGATACAGGAATGCATGCGCAAGACCAGCCAGTATGGTTGTGAAGATGTTGTCGCCAATGATTTTGTCAGCCTGATGGATATCTATGAAGATAACTACATCAAAATGCGAAAACTTGTCCCGAATCTGCAATCTATCGTCAGTAGCAGCGTATCAACCTCGCCAGGGCATCTCGATCTTCACCTGAAAATACTGGAACGTAGTCGTTATACAACCACACTTCTTCTCAGTTACTGTTTTCCTCATGAAGAAGGAGACAGAATGGAACCTAACTTGAAAGTAAGAATATATCATGACGCCGAACTTGCAGAGGTAATGTCCGGTAAACTTCATCATGGTCGACTGGTGCTGGATAACCTGCCTGCGGATGCTCGTCAGCAGAAATGGCAGCTAAATCGTTTCCTCGCTCGCTGGCTGCATTATTGCCTGCGTCAGAAGCATGGATTTAAGCGCCACCGCGAGACTATGCAAAGTACCAGTAAAGCATGCAGGGCCGGTCAGATCTGACAGCCTTCTTCATCCGACAATTCAGGCATTTCTAAGCCGATATCCTGCCTGGATTGCTGTACAAAAATTAACCACTTCCTGCACTATTTAAAGCGTGATTCAGATTACCGTTAGTCACTGATTTATGGTAAAATTTCGCGATTTATAGCTGTGTGATCTGTAACGGCCATTTGCCACTTATATCACCACTCGTGGGGGCTGCATATCAATGCACCTCAGGGATGGTGACAGGGCCTGCCTAAAAAGACACCAAACAACGGATAACAATACCTTATGGCTGAGTTTGCCAAAGAAATAGTACCTGTCAATCTAGAAGATGAAATGCGTCAGTCCTACCTCGATTATGCGATGAGCGTAATCGTAGGCAGGGCACTCCCGGATGTAAGGGATGGACTCAAGCCGGTTCACCGCCGTGTTCTTTATGCCATGAACCAGCTTGGAAATGACTGGAACAAGCCCTATAAGAAATCGGCTCGTGTGGTCGGTGATGTTATCGGTAAATACCATCCGCATGGTGATACAGCCGTATATGACACTATCGTGCGTATGGCCCAGCCATTCTCGATGCGCTATATGCTGGTAGATGGCCAGGGTAACTTTGGTTCGGTGGATGGTGATGCACCAGCAGCCATGCGTTATACCGAAGTCCGCATGGCGAAAATAGCTCACCAGATGCTATCAGACCTCGAAAAGGAAACCGTTGATTTCGATGAAAACTACGATGGATCCGAGAGTGAGCCTTCAGTACTTCCCACACGTGTTCCAAGCCTGCTGGTTAACGGTTCAGCGGGTATTGCAGTGGGTATGGCGACAAATATCCCGCCACATAACCTTAATGAGGTTATAGCAGCCTGTATCGCGCTGATTGAAAATCCTGCACTCGATATCAATGAGCTCATGCAATACCTGCCGGCACCAGACCTGCCAACAGCCGCCTTTATTAATGGTACCAAAGGTATTCGAGAAGCTTATCGCACGGGTCGTGGTCGTATGTACATGCGTGCCAGAGCAGAGGTTGAGACAGCTGATAATGGTAAACAGAAAATCATTGTTCACGAACTGCCATACCAGGTAAACAAGGCTCGACTGATTGAACGTATCGCAGAACTGGTAAAAGATAAGAAGCTTGACGGTATTACAGAAATACGCGATGAGTCGGACAAGGATGGTATGCGTATCGTCATTGAGGTTCGCCGTGGTGAGGTTGGTGAGGTCATCCTCAATAATCTTTATATGCAGACCTCGATGCAATGTGTCTTTGGCATCAACATGGTAGCACTGGTTGATGGTCAGCCCAGGCTTCTAAACCTGAAGCAGATCCTTGAAGCCTTTATTCGTCATCGTCGCGAAGTTGTCACACGCCGTACCCTGTTTGATCTTCGCAAAGCCCGCGATAGAGCCCATGTGCTGGAAGGTCTTGCTATTGCTCTGGCTAACATTGATGAAGTTATTGAGCTCATCAAGAAATCAAGAAATCCTGCAGAAGCCAAGGAACAACTGGTCGCCCGCGTCTGGCAACCCGGTGTGGTCATGGATATGCTGGGTCGAGCGGGTGCTGAAGCATCACGACCTGAATTCCTGGAAAACCGTTTTGGTTTACAGGACGACGGTTACCACATGTCAGAGGCACAGGCTCAGGCCATTCTTGAGCTGAGACTGCATCGCTTAACTGGACTTGAGCAGGATAAAATAATAAATGAATTCAGTGAGATACTGAATATCATTAAAGATTTGATTGAGATACTGGGCAGCCCTGATCGTCTGATGCAGGTAATCCGTGAAGAGCTGGAAGCCATCCGTGAAGAGTTTGGTGACGAACGCCGTTCAGAAATTATTGAGAGTCAGCTGGATCTCAGTATGGAAGACCTGATCACAGAAGAAGATGTGCTGGTTACCTTCTCACATGAAGGCTATGCCAAGTCGCAACCACTTACGGATTATGCAACCCAGAAACGAGGTGGTAAGGGCAAGTCGGCGACACGTATGAAGGAAGAAGACTTCATCGACAAGCTTTTCATCGCCAATACACACGACACATTGTTATGTTTCTCAAGCCGAGGAAAGGCATACTGGATTAAGGTTTACCAGTTGCCACAGGCAAG
>JBFHVK010000291.1:0-3535 GCA_041589615.1 Gammaproteobacteria bacterium
CCCCAAAACCTGCAAGGGTGGCCAGTTTCATAGAGCTACTAAATAAATTACGCCTGGACGGGCTATCTACTGCATTCTTGCTTTTTTTATCATCGATGTTTTCTTTATTCATTAGTTTTCTCCATTGGATATAACCGTACTTAGGTTTAATAAACAGTACTCGATTAAATCATTACATCAAAACTGCGATTCCACAGAAATAATCAGAGCGCACTTACTACATAGACATCATATAAATCACACTTCACTACATACTTTAATTATGTTTTTTCCAGCTCCATTCGAATTGGTGAATGTTTTTTAATCTTATCCAAAGCGCTTACGCTTCGTCGTTCTTTCTTTAATCGTTTCTGTATCATCACCGGACAGGCATGATTGTCTGAATATACAACCTGGCAATGAAGACAATATAAACACTCGTTTACATTGATCTCTCCTTCACGGTGTATTGCCTGAACCATACATTCATTACTACATCTCTGGCAGGGTGAGCCACATTCCTTATATCGTTTTAACCATGCAAACATGCGCATACGGCCTGGAATCGCGAGAGCAGCACCCAGAGGACATATATAACGACAGTAAAATCGTTCTATAAATAAGCCTGGTATTAACACCGCCAATGCAAATAATACATACATCCACTCTCGTTCAAACTTCAGAATAATGGCAGTTTTAAATGGCTCTACTTCTGAAAAACGTTCTGCCCATTCCAGTGAATACAAAGACAGTCCAAATAATCCCATAAATATGATGTATTTAAGTGTCCATACACGCTCATGAACGAACCAGGGCACGACTACCTGCTTAATACGAAGTTTTTTTGCTATACGATTGAGCAATTCCTGTAAGGCACCAAATGGACATAGCCAGCCACAATAAGGCCCACGCCCCCAGAACAATAATGCTACAGCTACAGATCCCCACAAAATAAATATCAGTGGTTCCATGAGGAAGTAATTCCAGTCAAAACCTGTAACAATTGCATTGAACATCGCCATAATGTTCACAACAGACAACTGGGCATTGAAATACCATCCAGTCACAACTAACGTAAAACTCAGATAAATAAGACGTACCCGATCTGTAAGTAGAGGACGCTTAACCAGCCAGTCCTGGAAAAAGAATATCATTGTCAACACCAGAAGTGATATTGACAGCACAACGACTTCTGGAAATTTCATTTTCCACATTTTCTTCCAGATAGGCGTCACTGCCTGTGCAGACAGTGAGACATCCTGCGTACCTTTCTCATCAATTACAGGTTGCGTATATTTCAGGTACATATCGGGAGTTTTATAATTCAAATCAAATGTTAAAAACTCTTTTTTAGTTGGGCCTATATCACGCCCAACCAGTAACTCCAGCTTCCATGGTTCTGTTACATCAAATTTGAGATCAGTAGGGCTTATAAATATATCTACATCATTAAAATCAGGTGCATCGGTAGTTGCAACATCCCGCAGGCGCTTATGATTTCTATCATGAAATCGAATCGTCGTGTCTCCCTGCTTAATCGTGAACCGATCAAATATACCACCACGAACATAACCTGATCCTTTAAACGAAAAACGCCCTTTACCAGCCACTAATACCGCATGCTCTCCCGGCTTTAACTTCCTGGTTAGGTTCCTGTATTCATTTTCTCCCAACAGACTCCTGCCAATAGATGGCACCGAAACAGCAGCTACATATAGCTCGATAAATGTTTCTTCCCTGTCACCCTGTTCTGAAAACTCAAGTACTAGTGGATTACCCGTTTCCTTAAAGGCCCGATTAATTTCACCCAGGGTAATTTTCAAACCTTCAACGGAGCCTTCATCTAGTAACGTCTGCCAGTTTTTAACTTCATCAATGTCCATATTGACACTGGCAACTGGACCACTCTTTTTAGTCTCTTCTTGTAATCCAGCAAGGCCAAAATACCGTGCCACCTTGATAGACGATAGTAATATGTTATCGTCCATCACCATAACTGTAACCGTAGCACCAGTAACCACATCAACCTTGTGATCAACTGTACCCTTAACCAGCTGACCTACATCAAGCCCTTCATAGTCTTCAAGAATTGCCGTTATACGTGATTCTGGAATACCGATGAGTACAATTGGCTCATGATGCTCCACCAGCAACACTTTGCGAATGACTCCCTGCATATCCATGGCAATCAGTTGATGAATTGGCTTACCTGAATAACCTGTGGTGTTAACATAATCAGAGGTCAGGAACACCACCCCTAGCTGCTTACCATCTTGATAGGCAGGTGCAATGACAGGTTTACTGGTAACTGACCCAATCCTGTCTGCGCTCGGGAATATATCCTGGATCGATAATTGATCTATAAACCGGCTTAATTCCGAGTCTGCGTATACATTATTTATTAATAGTAAGTTGAATAATATTATTAAAATAAACTGATTTAGGTTAATGACACGCTTCATGGATATTAGAATCTCAGTAATAACTAATGCTCATGATAAATCACGAACAGCTCGAGTCGTTTGTAGATTAGTGTGTGTCATATGGCGCACATTGTGTTATTCATCCACAGACGGCTCCTTGACATATATCAACCAGATTTCATCGCCAACATTAAATAATGCTTCACCATATCCACTGTAAGGTCTTTTAGAGCATGTTATCTACTCATGTCAAAACTACGCGTGACCTGCTATCCATAGCGCTTCAGGCCGAACGTGAAGCCATAAAGCGTTATACTGAACTTAATCAGAATATGCTGCAGGCGAATAATGAGCCAGCGGCAAAACTATTTCAGCGTTTGATTAATGAAGAAGAAGAGCATGAACAGCTTTTATTAGACTGGATGTCGAAAAACAATCTAGAGGAAAATAATGATATTGGACCGATTAGCTGGTCGGACCCGACTATTTCAACCACATATAACAATGAAGCTAAAGATCCCTCATACAGCACACCTTACCGCGCGTTAGCCTTTGCAGTACATAATGAAGAAATTGCTTTTAGATTCTATACACACGTAGCCGCAAATGCCACTAACCGGGAGATACGAGAATATGCAGAAACCCTGGCACGAGAAGAGCTGGGACATGCTGCATTATTACGCGCTGAACGCCGACGTGCTTATCATCAGGAACAGAGTAATATTTCGACTGAACCAAAGTTACATATCAGAAATATACACAATAAAGTCGACCTGATAACCACGGCTCTAGAAATAGACAATATCCTGTTGAACATCACAGAACAGGTCAGGTTAAACGGCGTTGATATCACCGGATTCAGCAAACTTTTACAGGAAAATATAAATAAAAATCATGCTTCGCTAGAAAGCCATCAAATTAAAGACTCAACTCAGCCAAATGAAGAGATTCTTTATGACCTGGATCAACTTAAAATATTTAGTCAGAATATAATTAAAAAACTAGATGTGGCTGATTCATTAATACGGCAGTTACTCGCATATTGCGATCATAGCTTCTCATATTATGATGCTCTCGTAGAGTCACAAACCACCGAAGAAATTATGCTACTCGCGCAGGAGTTTAGCGAGTTA
>JBFHVK010000292.1:0-3534 GCA_041589615.1 Gammaproteobacteria bacterium
CTATTGCTCGTACGGGTTAAATTCTTCTGAATATTCACCTAATAACTTTTTTAAGGTATCCAGTGCTCTTGAGTAATGTGTTTTTACACTACCTTCCGATATTTCCAGAATGTCTGCCGTCTGTTTTACATTCATGCCTTCCCAGGCGCGTAGCAGGAAAGTCTGCTGCTGTCGTAAGGGTAATGATTTTAATGCGTTATCTATAGCATTACCCAGTTGTTCATTGTGTAACTCCATGTGCGGTTGCTGTTCTGTGGATTCACAGTTGTCTTCGAAATTATACACATGTGTATTAGCTACGTGATCATCACTGCTATGCTCGGCTTTCGGCTGCCAGAAAAAAAGTGCATTTTTTACTTTTTGCCTGCGATACCAGTCGCGAATCCTGTTCTGTAAAATTCTGTGAAAAAGGCCTGGCCATTCTTCTGCAGTTTTATCAGCATAGCGTTTAGCCAGTGTGAACATGGCATCCTGCAGTATATCCATTGCATCTTCATGTCTTGAAGTGGCTATACTGGCTATACGGTAAGCTCGCTGTTCCACACTGGCTAAAAACTCGTTTATGGCCTTTCTATTGTCCAGAACAAACCTCTTTACTGACGTCGTTGACCGATTCTGTCCGTACGGCGATTAATTCGATCACCACGACGATCAAGTCGATGTTCGATACGGTTACCTTTTCTGTCGAGATGCTTAGCAAGCTGGTCCCTACCCTGTTCACTGGCCCTGTCTGCACGTCTGTCCAGGCGATCATTTATTCTATCGCCTTTTCGATCCAGACGATAATCCATACGATCACCCCATTTTTCAATGTCATGTACGTTATGCCTGTACTGGTGTTTATTCTGTACCTGTTCGCGATGCTGGTAATTGTGTCCCTGGGATTCACTGCCTGTGGTGTCGTCTGCATATACGGCTGTGCTAAGGCTAAGGCCAGTGATTATTGCGATAACGGTTTTAGATAACATTTTTTTCTCCTGTTTGTGAATGTTATATCTGTATTAACGCAGCCGAGGCTATCTGGTTGACATGATTTTGATAAATTTCTGTTTTTTTTTCAGGTCGGTTACTATCTGCGGCAAGATAATTTACTGAACAGGCTTATTTATGCTTGATATGCAGCACTCTCCCTTCCATCCCAGCTGGGATGAGCATTTATTACCCGAGCTTGAAAAAGACTATATGCAGTCGCTAAAACAGTTCCTGCGTGATGAAAAATCTGCCGGTAAGGTAATATTCCCCCACAGCAGCCTGTGGTTTAATGCGCTGAATAGTACCCCTCTGGATGAGGTGAAAGTGGTCATACTCGGCCAGGACCCCTACCCGACGCCAGGCCATGCACATGGCCTGTGTTTTTCGGTTCAGCCCGATGTTAAGCCTGTTCCAAAGTCGCTTATCAATATATACAAGGAACTGGCTAGTGACCTTGGTGTAGAGAATTCCAATGGGCACTTGCAAAGCTGGTCAGATCAGGGGGTACTGCTGCTCAATAGTGTGCTTACCGTGGAAAGTGGTAAAGCCAATGCGCATCAGGGTAAGGGCTGGGAGGGCTTTACGGATCGTGTGATTGCTACGGTTAATGCGCTGGATCGTTCGGTGGTTTTTGTCCTTTGGGGGGCCTATGCCCAGAAAAAAGGCGCCGTGATTGATGAGAGCAGGCACCTGGTCATTCGTTCACCACACCCATCTCCCTTGTCTGCGCACAGGGGCTTTTTCGGTAGCCGGCCATTTTCGAAGATCAATACCTATCTCAAGCAGCAGGGCCAGGCTGAAATTAACTGGGCAGTTGCAGATTAAGACACCGCGCAACCGCGGTCACCGCTTCTTAAAAACAGCATATTTTGACTCTAGATTATGTCCTCACAGGCGAGTGACTGGCAGGATTCTAAGCCTGTGAATTTACAACTATTTTAGACCTGATTTTAATCTTCATAAGAACCTGTTTTTTAGGTGCTGTTTTTAGTATAATCCGCGCCTTCGTTGAAACAGATTACATGCTGCTTGCTACCTGTTCATGACAAAAATTGAAAATAACTTCAAAAAGTTACTCTAACTTATTGTTTTTATTGGAAGCAAGCACATACTGACCAGCTAACGACTAGCCCCGGCCAGACAGACTAATATTTAACTTTTAAGAGTAAGAACATGACAGATCTATCTCGTTACAGAAATATCGGCATTTTCGCCCACGTGGATGCAGGTAAAACGACTACCACTGAGCGTATCCTCAAGCTCACCGGTAAAATCCACAAAATTGGTGAAGTGCACGATGGTGCGGCTACAACTGACTTCATGGAACAGGAAGCAGAGCGTGGTATCACTATCCAGTCAGCAGCGACGACCTGTTTCTGGGATGATCATCAGTTCAATATCATCGACACACCGGGTCACGTTGACTTCACCATCGAAGTATACCGTTCATTGAAAGTTCTGGATGGTGGCGTAGGTGTTTTCTGTGCTTCGGGTGGTGTTGAGCCCCAGTCAGAAACCAACTGGCGTTATGCGAATGAATCAGAAGTTGCCCGTATTATCTTCATTAACAAGATGGACCGTATTGGTGCCGACTTCTACCGTGTTGTTAAGCAGATTGAAGACGTTCTGGCTGCACGCCCTCTGGTGATGGTGCTTCCAATCGGTAAGGAAGATACCCTGAAGGGTGTAGTAGACCTGCTGACGCGTAAGGCGTGGGTATGGGATGAGTCTGGTGACCCAATGAACTACACACTGGAAGACGTTCCAGCTGATATGGCTGATGACGTTGAAGAGTGGCGTGAAAAGCTGATCGAAACTGCCGTTGAGCAGGATGATGACCTGATGGAAAAATACCTGGAAGGTGAAGAGCCATCAATCGAAGACCTTAAGCGTTGTATCCGTAAAGGTACAATTGCACTGGATTTCTTCCCGACTTACACCGGTTCTGCATTTAAGAACAAGGGTGTTCAGCTGGTACTGGATGCGGTTGTTGATTACCTGCCAAGCCCAACTGAAGTTGAGCCTCAGCCTGAAGTTGATATGGAAGGTAATGAAACGGGTGAGTTTGCAATCGTTGATCCGAACAAGCCTGTTCGCGCACTGGCATTCAAGATTATGGATGACCGTTTCGGTGCCCTCACCTTCGTACGTATCTACTCGGGTACGGTTAAGAAAGGTGACACACTGGTTAATACCTTTACAGGTAAATCAGAGCGTATCGGTCGTATGGTAATGATGCACGCAGATGAGCGTGAAGAGATCGATAGCTGTACTGCGGGTGACATCGTGGCATTCGTTGGCCTGAAGAATGTTCAGACGGGTCACACGCTTGCCGATAAAGACAATCCTGCGACTCTGGAACCGATGGTATTCCCTGAGCCTGTTATCTCTATTGCCATTGCACCTAAAGATAAAGGCGGTTCCGAGAAGATGGGTATCGCACTGTCGAAGATGGTTGCAGAAGATCCATCATTCCAGGTTGAAACCGATGAAGATTCTGGTGAAACTATCCTTAAAGGTATGGGTGAGCTTCACCTGGATATCAAGATCGATATCCTTAAG
>JBFHVK010000293.1:0-3526 GCA_041589615.1 Gammaproteobacteria bacterium
CGGATGGAAAGCGCAGAGAATGTCAGTTATATGGGGTTTGTTGGTGAGATCCCTGATGGCATGTATGCCAGGCAAACCTGCAATAATCGCTTATGTGTTAATCCAGAGCATCTTGCGCTGTTTGAATTCGCTCATCTCTAGCACAGAAATACGCCAATCTCAGGAGATATTTTAATAATGTAACAGGGTGTTCTTCCGTGAACCGATGAATACCCGTCTAATTATTTTTTTATAAAATAATTCGAGTATTCATCAGTTAAATGCTCCCTGCTTTTGTTATATTACTATTTATAACCCAAGTTCCGACAAACCTGGATAATCCGCTGGCCGGGTAGCCTGATCCCACACCAGCTTACGATCAGATTCGGCGATAGAAACATCATTAATACTTGCATGACGGGTTCGCATAAGACCGTGCTCATCAAACTCCCAGTTTTCATTTCCATATGAACGATACCATTTATTCATCTCATCATGCCATTCATATGCAAAGCGTACCGCAATACGATTATCACTATGTGCCCAGATTTCCTTTATCAATCGATAGCCCATTTCAACTGACCATTTACGTTGAAGAAACGCGACTATCTCCTCACGACCATTGATAAACTCCGATCGGTTTCGCCACTTCGAGTCTTCCGTATAGGCAAGCGATACTGCTACAGGATCCCTGGTATTCCAGGCATCCTCAGCTTTACGTACTTTTGTAACAGCATCCTCAAAACTGAAAGGTGGCAATGGTGGCCTTATCGATTCACTCATAACCTGTTCCTGATTATAATTTACCAGGACCTGTATGGCAGGAATTTACCATTCATGGTGAGTAGCACACGATCACCTTTGGGGTCTTCTATTTTATCAACATCCATCGAGAAATCGATTGCACTCATAATGCCATCACCAAATTTTTCCTGAATCACTTCCTTCAACGTATCTCCATACACACCAACAATTTCATAAAAACGATAGATCAACGGGTCTGTTGGGACTGTCTGCTCCCATTTTTTTGTTGGAAAAGCTTCCAGAGCTTTCACTACTTCAGGACCTAATCCAAGGTACTCGGCGATAGCCATTGCCTTATCTGTCGGTGCACTATTCATACCCAGGCAGGCCGATGTTAACCAGACAGGAGAGATACCGGTTTCCTTACCTATGGTTTCCCAGGTCACTCCCTTATCTAGCTTGGCTGCAATAATTGTTTCAGTCATTGTTAATTTATCCATAGCATCCTCCTTAGTTTAAAGTGCTACTTTCTCTAATTTATCTGTTGATTTTTTAACTTCACTATTTGAAGTTTCAACGGGTTGAGTTGGGTCTATCTCAATGGTCTCAGTCAGCTCTGTCTGTGCTGAGCCGGATAATTCTCCCGAACGTGTTACAAGGAAGTTAACGAGATGATTTCGAATTTTGTAATAGCCTGGATCATCAATGATGGTGGCCCGGTTACGCGGACGTGACAGGTTTATTTTTACTGATTCTGCAACACGCGCCTTAGGGCCATTCGTCATCAATAAAATTCTGTCAGCCAGTAAAATAGCTTCATCGACATCATGTGTAATCATGAAAACTGTCTGATGCGTTTCACTCCATATTTTTATCAGTTCATCCTGAATGATTCCGCGTGTTAATGCATCCAGTGCACCGAAGGGTTCATCAAGTAAAAGTAGTTTTGGACTGGTCGCGAAGGCGCGCGCAATGCTCACACGCTGTCGCATACCACCTGATAATTGCGATGGTTTTTTATCAAGTGATTCGGATAAACCCACCATCTCCAGGAACTTTTTACTCTGTTCCATAACCTGGTCTTTTGACCAGGAAGGCCAACGTGCTTTTACACCAAAACTGACGTTCTGGATCGTGGTTAGCCAGGGCAACAGGCTATAGTTCTGGAAGACAATTCCACGATCAAGACTGGGTCCATAGACTTCCTTGCCATCCATTATTACAGCGCCTTCTGTTGGACTGTCTAGCCCCGCCAGCACATTTAGGATGGTTGATTTACCACATCCGGAGTGGCCGATAATACAGACAAACTCCCCCTTATCGATGCCAATATTGACATCTTCAAATACAATCAGGTCTTCATCCTTTGACGGATAATGTTTAGACAGGCCTTCAACGCTAACAAAGTGTTTACTCATAAGCCTCTACTCCTCGTATTCCACAAGTCTGGCGATACTGGCAAGCGCCATATCGAGTAGCATTCCTACAACACCAATCATTAGTATTGAAAAAATAACACTGTTTAAATCCAGGTTGTTCCATTCATTCCATACGTAGTATCCAATACCTGTTCCTCCAACAAGCATTTCTGCAGCAACGATAACCAGCCAGGCAATACCGATTGAAATTCGCATACCCGTTAGAATTGTTGGTGCTGCTGCGGGCAGTATCACCATGAATGCAGTTTTAATCTGACTAAGTTCGTGTGTTTGAGCCACTCGTACCCAGTCACTCCTGACATTCGCTACTCCAAAGGCGGTGTTGATTAACATCGGCCAGATGGAACAGATAAATATAACGAAAATGGCTGACTGCTCCGAATCCTTGATAATAAATAATGCGAGCGGCATCCATGCCAGCGGTGATATTGGCCTGAGAACCTGAATATACGGATTGAGTGCCTTGTACATCAAAGGCGACATACCAATCACAAAACCCAGGGGAATAGCGATGAGTGCAGCAGCAAAATAGCCTGCTAATACCCTGTATAATGAATACGCCAGTTGTATACCGATGCCCTTGTCATTGGGGCCCGCATCATAGAATGGATCACTCAGTTCATCGTAGGCATGTCCAAGCACTTTTGAAGGCGGAGGCACACGAGCTTCCTGATCGGCACCTCCCATCAATAGTTCAAATTCAGACATTGCACCACTTGCACCCGGTGGCTGGTTAAGTGCCTCCCATATCCCCAGTAAAACCGTAAGTAATATCAGGGATACGAGAGCCGCTCTTACATTTAGTGATGCAATCACGTTTAAGACCTCTTTATTGAAAAGCTATTGATATACTCTTCAGGCTTGGTGTAATCAAAAGTTTTACCCATAATGGTGTAGTTTTCATAGGTTTTATCAGGAGCATCATAACCAAGGTCTTTCATCACCTTACGAGTATCTGATGCAACATAAACCTGTTCTGCAATCCCTGTATAATCAACATCACCCTTGATATAGCCCCAACGTTTCATCTGCGTCAGAATCCATACAGCCATTGAGTGCCATGGGAACGGATCAAAATCAATTCTATCGGGCACATCAAATACTTTTTTCTCCAGGCCATCAACATAACGACCAGTGAGTACCTGATTCACTACGACTTCAGGCTGGTTCAAATAGTTCTTTGGTGAAATAGCCTTGGCGATTTCTGCGCGGTTTTCCTGTTTAGCAGAATAATGAGTTGCATCAACAATTGACTTAAATAATGCCGCATAGGTATTAGGCATTTCAGTTGCAAATTTCTGACTACATGCAAAAGCACAACAGGGATGTCCTTCCCAGATATCTTTGGTAAGCGTATGCAGGAA
>JBFHVK010000294.1:0-3516 GCA_041589615.1 Gammaproteobacteria bacterium
ATCTGCCATCTCAAGTATGCGATCAGCCATCGTTCCGATGTCATCGGATAACTTTAACATCGCATCCATAGATGCATTTAAATCTGCCAGGTCATTAGTCAAAGCCATGCTACTGATATCAGTAGACATCACTGGTAATAAGGCAGAAACGTTAACGGATATAACTGTCAGCTGATCTAGCGCATTAAGGCTATCGCTATTAAGCAACAGTGGTGACGAAAGACTGGCTGCAACATTTTCAATTGAAGCCGTAAATGCCTCAACCGAATTAACTGCACTACCTAACTCACTACAGCTGTTTTCAGGTGTAAGCGATATTGCCGATAACTGCGTGTTTATATTATTGCCTTCACTCACCAGTGCCTGCAAATCATCGGTTAATGCTGCACTGGCATTTCCAGCGACCATTGAGGCTGCGAATAGACACAGCAAGACTGCCTGCAAGCGCATCGCTCGCAAGGTGTTTAACTTGAACATTTGGGGATTACTCCGCTGAAACCACTATCCTGATACAAAAATGACGGGGAACTGGATCCTGCATGCCCCTGACCAGTGTTATTGAGTTACACTGTGCGTAGACACCTGCAGATCGAAACAGACTGCATGCGCTACAATGATTACTATATTATTATATAATTATTTACTAAACAAATGAGGTAAACGGGAAATTCCCTTACTAATATTCAGGTTTATAGGCCGGAATCGCCGTGACACGTCCTTTCAGCGGTGGACAAGTACATCGAATACTTGCAGGGTTTCAGACAGACGTCACATTCCAACCAGGAAAAATCCCCATCCATTACCACACCCCTTGCCTCAATGTCGTGCAAACCACCATTTCATGGCAGCTTTTTCAATAAAATCGTGTTATCTGCCCACTTATAATGATAATTTAAGCGGCTCATCATTAAATAATGTGCAGTGAATATGTATTCAGGTGGCAATGACGTACTCAACGAACAGATAAAACTGATTTACAGGTACCTGCCCGCAGTTATCATACTTCCCAGCCTGACGGCCCTGTTGCTATCAGGCTTTTTCTGGGGGCATATTGCCAGCAGCCAGATAATTATATGGCTGACTTTAGCCCTGGCACTCTCGGGTGGCACCGGCTGTGTATTATTAATTCTCTACAGACGCCTAAGGCATAAAATAACATCAACCACATTCTGGAGCCGCGGTTATAACCTGCTGGGTATTTTGAGTGGCATCGCCTGGGGTTCCTCAGTCTATTTTCTATACACCCCGGAAGACGCAGTACTACAACTCGTCCTGCTTCTATTTTTATACTTTTCAATCGCCCTTGTTGCCATTTCCATGAATGTCTACTGGCCGGCATTTGTATTCCTGGCTACTCCAGTTTTGCTGGCGATAATCATTCGTTTTTTACTTGATCCCAGCCGCCTTCATTACTTACTCACCCTCGCCACATTATTTTATGGTGTCACGTTATTTATTTTCTATTTTTTTACTCACCGACATTTCCTGCGTTACATGAGAATAAGTTTCGAGAAAAACAGGCTGGCGGAAGCACTACAGATTCGATCTGATGAAGCTGAAAATGAAAACCGCGCCAAGTCACGATTCCTCGCTGCAGCCAGTCATGACCTCAGACAACCCATCGTTGCACAGGAGCTACTGCTAACAGCCCTGATTGGAAATATTGGCGAAGAAAAATATCCGGAAATATTCAGGAACTTCAAGGAAAACATTCAGGCACTACATGCCCTGTTTAATGAACTGGTTGAAGTCTCCCGACTGGATACAGGTAATGTCAGTTTTGAAATTGACTATACCGACATGGAAGAACTATTTGACGAAATGCAAAATCAGTTTTCACATCAGGCCGCATCGAAAAATCTCCAGTTAACCTTAATGCAACAGCCAGAAGCCATTATGTCGGATAGTCATCTATTTAAACGCATACTCAGCAACCTGATTTCAAATGCGATCAAGTATACTCCGGCGGGTGATGTGAAGGTTTACCAGCAGCAACAGGGTAATAAAATTCTAACCATTGTAGAAGATAGCGGAGTCGGTATTCCAGAAGCAGATCAGGAATTAATTTTTGATGAGTTCTACAGAGCCAATAATGCTGGCACCTACAGCGATGGCTTTGGTCTTGGACTTGCCATCGTAAAACGTTTAACGGGATTGCTAGGACATGAATTAAAACTGGAGTCGAAACTCAACAAGGGCACCCGCATCACCGTAATTGCTGACGCAGTGCCAGATTATTCAGACAGCAGTAATATCTACGAAGAGCCTGGCAAGGATCACGTTTAAACTTTCCGAAGCATTGACGGCAAGGAACCAATCGCAATTAATACTTCTGTATTAAACCAGACACCTTCATCACCCAGTAGCGCTTCAATTTCTTTCATATGATGTGTTTTAAACTGTTGCTGCTCCTCCTCGGACATCATATTTAATAAACTGCGCCAGCCTGCATTCCATACTACATCCCACCACATATCAGCAGAAGTCATCTGGTAACCCAGAGGTTCATGATGGATTTTAATATCATCAATACCCACTGCATTAAACTGCTCCTGAATCAATTCATGCGTCGACAGACGCTTCCATGAAAGTGATGGCACCTGTCTACCTGTTTCTTCAAAATGACGAATAAAAATATCTGCCATCGGTGAAAAAGCTTCACCTGTAAAGGTGCTGATTGCAAGTTTCCCCCCGGGTTTGACTTTTCTAGCAATATTACCCAGAGCATGCGTCATGTCTTCAAGAAAAAATAGCCCAAAGCTACTCGTAGCTACATCGTAGGCACGTTCAGGTAAATCCAGCTCATCCAGGTCCATCTGTATAAATTCTGTATTAGATAAATTTTTATCAGCTGCCTTATATCTTGCCTGCTTTAACATACCACTGGATAGATCTATTCCGGTCACTTTACCACTGTGTAATTGTTCTGCAGCTGTCAGTGCAACCACTCCTGTGCCTGTGCATACATCGAGAAGCTTATTGTCAGCCTCCAGCTGCAAATGCTCCACCATTCGTTTAGCGGTTTCGGGAAAAAAATAAAGTGATGGGTGATCATAACCCTGTGCAACAGTATCAAACCCTCTCTGAATACTGTCTTTAATATTATTATTCTGCATATTAATCCCTGCCTGATATCATTCTTGTTCCAGTAAGGCGTTAGATTAACCGATTCTTCTACTATTCTAAATAGGTAAATTCACTCTTAAGAACAACACCTTAATTGTGTGATTTCACTTAGGCGATGTGTGAAATCACACATATCCACTCCTGTTGTTATTCTAAAAATCATCATTTTTCAACAGCTTACAAACTGGCTCAAATATTGCGATATCTTAATTTAATTTGCTGGGCCTGCATTTATACATGCTATGCACTTCAGCACATCTGACACTACCAACAGGATTTATCACGAATGAAAAAAACAGTTCTTGCCGTTAATTTACTCGCACTTTCGATTAGTCAGTCTCTCGCTACAGAACAGATTAATACCATTTCTGTTGAAGCTACCAGGCTTAG
>JBFHVK010000295.1:0-3510 GCA_041589615.1 Gammaproteobacteria bacterium
CTAACACTAGCTGTATTTAGCTACTTCACCCCATACTCGAGAATGCTTAAATCTATGTGTTTTCGTGAGTTAAAGGGAGATATAAATAGCTTTAGCAGGAGAAAAATTCTGAAATGGGCGGGTAAACCAGCTGAGAGTCAGTCTATTATACCGGCGACCTTGTTTTTCTTCTTGTTGGTGTCGAACATCTACTTGCTATTGCTAAACTGGTGGGGCATTCGAGCAGCCTAGAGATGTGTATTCCTTGGATGAAGATATGGTGCTATCGAGTAAGCCCACTGAAAGTTGCGGCGGAGCGCGCAATATACGCGCACCCTAAGGTCATTCGCTTTGCAACTGAGGATAATTCGCTTGGTTAAATGGATCGTAGTCGTTCTCGGTTGTTTGCTAGTGCTTACAAATGGCATTTGGATTTACTCTGCAATCGATCTGGTTGCGACTCAAAAGCATCGCCAGCAAGTAAGATATGAGGCCGAGAATAGAACACAAACGCTAATGATACAGTCAATATACCGAGAACTTCCGTCGTAAAGCAGTACGTTGCCCGTGATCTCGGTATTTTCCCGTTTAACTGGCGTCGTCAGTATGAGAGGCTCTCTTCTGATAAGCACTTCAATTCAGTGCATGGCGTTTACTATACCTAGAAAGTAAGTGAGAGGGTTGTACATATGCACTGTCTGTGGATTCTTGAGGAGCTCACCATCGCAGCGGTCTTTATATACTTCGAATACTGCTAGTAAGTGCTCGTAGTGGCTAAGTAGCAGTATTTCACCGGATAGGGGCTTATCTTGTTGGTGTCACTGGTACCGGCCGCACAAACTACGGCCTGCCCCATATCAAGCCCGGTCCAGTTTTGATTTCTTAGTGTACTTCACGCGAATATCAACAGATGTTGCTCTGCGGAGTTGTAACCCCTAGTATGGGTAGCTAGGCATATCATTATAGCGGCGCTGCTTTATGTTAGGCTCGAAGTAGAGCCCGCCTGAGATCATCAACGTGCATTATAGAGTCATATTCGTGTTCGAGCGTATTAAGAGAGCTATACGTAGCTTCTCTGAGCATTACCGCTTACTCGAAATGCGTGCCTGATACTATGTCTGTCTTTTATCTTCAGGGGCGGGCCAATACTAGAACCGGGAAGGCCAAGAATGAATAAGTTGATATTTGTTGTAACTTTAGTTGTATCTGTTTCGGGTTGCGGTGGAGGCTCAAAGAGCGATAGTAGCGATCTTGATTTAGATATTTCTCCGAATTTCAGTGCAGATGATGGTAGTTCTCATACGTTGCAATCAACGGCGCTGTATGTCGATCGACAAGGAATCAGAACGGTACATTCCGGAACGTTTGCTCATGCCGTCAGTTATGCTGATTATGACAGGGATGGGGATATTGATGTCTTTATCTCTTCAGGAGATGGTAGTGAGGATGCAACACCTGCAGAGCTATATTTGAATGATGGTTCCGGCAACTTTACTCTGGATGCAAATTTTTTTAATGGTTCTCCCCCAGGACTAGTGCATCCAAGAAAGGCATTGACTGGCGATTTCAACAGTGACGGCGTTATGGATGCCTTTGTTATTGGGCATGGTTATGATCAGCCCCCATTTCCAGGTGAGGCTCCCTATGTAATGCTTTCTACAGGTAGCGGCTTCGTTCTTGGTAGCGGCTTGGATGGCTATGTCGGTTTTCAGCATGGGGGCGCTTCAGCCGATATTGATGCTGATGGGGATATAGATATATTTGTGGCAGATACCTCGGAGTCATTCTTTTTAATCAATGATGGCTTGGGTAGCTTCACAAAAGATACATCAAGATTAGACGGTTTGAATGAATCTCCGTTATATACAGCAGAACTAGTGGATGTAGATAGCGACGGTTACATAGACCTTCTGGTGGCTGGACAAGAACCTGATGGATTTTCTTCGAAAGTGCTGTGGGGAGATAGAACGGGTTTTTACAGTGTCTCAAAGTCTACCGAACTACCTGCAGTAGCCAATAATGGAACAGTAATTGATATAGACGTTTCTGATATCGATCGCGATGGAGATAAGGATGTTGTACTAAACCGCACTGGCGACGGAGCGGGTTCTTTGGAGGCCTACCAAGGCTACTACATACAAATCATTGAGAACTCAGGTAGTCGATCGTTTTTGGATATCACTGCGCAGAATCTGGTAGCTGGAAGTAGTTCTTCAGAAATTTGGTTTGACTGGATAAGGTTATGGGATATCAATGAGGATGGCCATGTTGATATCGTCGTTGATGATGCTGCCCGGGGTCTTGTCTGGTACAACGACGGAAATGGAACCTTTCAGAAGTAGCATCGCTGTTTGTTCCATATGGCTCGTAGCATAGTGGCTTTCAAGAGCCACTTGTGCGGATTTCTCGCGATGCCAGTCACTATGATAGTTACGCCCCTGTTTTACTTTCACTTGCTTTTTTACTGCAAAGTCTCTGGATAGGAAGATTACTGAGCTTACAAGGATAGGTATGAAAATTTTGGGCATTTCAGGAAGTGCGCGTGAGGCGTCGACCAATACCGCGTTGCTTATGGCAATAAAGGGTTTTGCGCCCGATGGTGTAGAAATGCAGGTTTTTCATAGTCTTCATAAGCTCCCCGTATTTTCACCCGACCTCGAAGGAGAGCTGACCCCTGCACCAGTAAATGTTTTTCTGAGAGCTGTCTCGGAGTGCGATGCTTTGGTTATTTCCAGTCCTGAGTATGTTCGCTCGATACCAGGCGGTCTCAAGAATGCAATTGACTGGATGGTTTCTCGTTTTGAAATCGTTGGTAAGCCAATCGTTATGGTGCATGCCTCTCATCGCGGAGATGATATGCTGGCCTCACTCAGGGTGGTGTTGTCTACAGTAAGTAACAATTTTATCCAAGGCGTTTATTTGCGTATTCCGCTGGTAGGGAAGTCCCTTGATGAGGCAGGAGAGCGTCTCCGCCTCCCTGAGATTGAGTCTGAGATACGCTCGTTCTGGCGGGATCTTATGGCTGAGACACACTCTTGCACTGGTGCTCAGATTTGAAAGGGATGATGCCTGAAGGAATATCAGGCAAGTTAGTGTGGTTCCTGTTATCTGGTAGGTGACTGGTGCATCTGGGAGATGGCTTCAGTCTCACCTGACAATCAAAAGGAGATGAAATGAATATCCGGAAATCCCGAAATCGAATAATCGCAGGAGTTGCAGCTGGAATCGCTGAATATCAGGGGTGGAACGTCAGCCTTGTTCGCGGTCTGTGGATTATTGGTAGCCTCATTAGCGGTGGTACTGTCATTGTGGCGTACGGGCTGCTAGCCATGCTGATGCAACCTGCCAGCGACTTCGATATTAACGACTATCGGGACTAAGGGTGCGTTGCCAATAGTCCAGGGAAATGTAATGAATGATTCTGTATTCCGTTGGCTGAACTATTTCTGTGCAGGTGTGTTCACGCTTGCGTTTATTTTCTTGGTTATTCCTGCACTTTTGCAGGATTTTGACATCATCGGCGCTTTCGCA
>JBFHVK010000296.1:0-3470 GCA_041589615.1 Gammaproteobacteria bacterium
CCCTGTATGGTATCGATGAAATTAACGCCGCCAGGCAGTGTACTCATTGCCTGATTAGACATTGAAGCAGGCGCATTCATTGCAGGGTTAATCATCTTTTCGATACCCCTGCCTTTTTGCTTCTGCTGTACCTGTAGCTGCTTGACATCACCTAGACACATCATGCCAGGGCCATTGCCATAAACATCATTGCCTGTTAATTCCCAGCGTGGAGCCATCACAGGAAATTCATCATAGCCGCTAACACTCAGAAGCTTGTCATCAGTTGCGCCATCTTCCCAGTAGACAGATCTGAAGGCCTTGTTTCTCGCATCCTTGTATTGCGGATCACGATCTTCATTAGGCTCAACTGCGTGCCTAACCTTTACCCATTCATCAAAATTGTTATTTTCGTATAGCGCCTTAACAGTATGAGATACGTTTTCAATTCCAAACTTAGAGACAACTTGCCGCACGGTCATTGGTACATCACGATATATGGTATCAACGGATAATCTATCTGATGTGGCCAGCATATAACTGCCAATAGTTAGCGGGTAAGCCCTGATGATATCTTCAGCATCTTCAAGCAGGATGAATGCGCCTGTACCGAATGTGCCTTTCTCGCCGTATAGCTGGTGAAGTGCGTTATACACATTAGAACGCGCATAAACATCACGATGTATTTTTTCAACTTCATGAAGCCATTCTTTCACCGGCCCGAACTTGGCAAGGTCAGGATCTGGTGTACTTAATCTGAACCAGGGCCGTGCGGGTGATGTCACACCGGCCATCATGCCTGCTGCCAATGTGCGCGAAGCCAGTGTTGCCGTGTTGTCGATTATTTTGTTGTATTTATTCTGCCCTTTGTTTACGTCATTCCATAAGAAACTACCGCGACGAGGAAGAATATATTCAGAAAGGTCTTTCCAATGAGGAATCCAGCTACTTCTTTCGCTGTTTAATGCGTTATAGCGTGAATTCAGTTTTTCGCGTAATGTTTCGGCCATTAAGACGCACCCAATAATGTGCGTTTACTGCCTTCAAAATCATCTTGCAGGCCAAGTGGTGTAGTGAGTATTGTTGATGCTCTGCCGCCATACTGTGAACGATTATCCCTTATCTGCCTGCGCCTTGCTGCATTCGATCTTTCAGCGACTGCTTTTGCTTCAGCTGCTGCAAGTTCTTCTCTTGCTCGCTCCTGTTCTTCACGCACTCTGCGCTCGGTTTCTGCATTCGCTCGTTTCTGTTCTTCGAGCATTGCGGCTTGCTGATCTGCCAGTGCATCAGCACCCGTTATTTCCCCAAGTACTTCACTTGTTACCTGTGTGCCGACATCGGTTGCGAGATCTGTAGCAGTGGATATGCCGCCAGTTGGATCTGTTAAAAGATCTGTCCCAACATCGACTATATCACCAACAACGCCGCCACCAAGCTCAAAAAAGCTATCAACCGCATCTTCTAAGTCGTCAAAAAAATCATCCACAATAGACATGGGAAAACCTGCAATATTAATACACAGAAAGCATATCAATATGAATTACAGGTGAACCTTAGTCTCAACTATTCATAGGGATCAAACTCACTTTGAAGCGTGCCAGGCGCATGACCAAGCTGGTTATTGACTTTTTTACGGACAGGATAAGCAAATGACAGACATAGTGCATCCCAACAGTTAGGGCTTCTGCCAAGGACATCACGCAGTTTATCTTTATCCTCGAATTGATACTTCCCGTCGAGCCTTGGCTTTGTCTCAATCGCAATGGCTTCTTCATACAGCTCATCATCATCAGGAATTGCACCACCCTGCTGAAGCCACTCTTTTGCATTGACGAACATTTCAGAGCGTTTATTGATGCAATCTGCCCTGATAGACTTCTCGCTGAACCACACCAGCAACCAGTTCCTGCCCATTGTCTTTCCTGCTGAATAAATGCCTGTACCAAAGCCGCCATCAATGAACACTGCATCAGCACCATATTCATCTTCATACCTTGATATCTTATTGGCTATCAGCACATCATTATCATTCTTGGGTATCTTCTCAAGTATGGTGAATGCCAGGCCTTGCCGTTTAGCAATAACAATGGCATCTTCACCCGTCCAGGCTGGATCACAGGTAATGATGACAGGCGCAAAATCATATTGATCTTTGCGAAGATGCTTGCCTTTTGCCTCATCGAGTATTTCAGTAGATATAAACTGTGCTGATGACATTCTTGGAAACTCCCCTTTTACGCGCACCCTGAAGAAATCTGAATCTTCACCATACATTTCTTCCCATTTCTTGATTTGCTTCTTATTTGTACCCTCAACCGTGCGGCTATCGATCTTTTTATGCACCCAGTAACGGGAATATTTTCTGAAGCATTCACGGAATCGGCCTATATTTCTGGTCGGATTCCCAAAGGCTATCCAGATTATTTCAGTATCTTCATCGGTTAATGCGCCCTCTGTTACCTCCCAGATCAGATCGTCAATACCACTGGCTTCATCAAATATGATGATGATTCGCTTGCCTTCATTGTGAAGACCCGCGAAGGCTTCTGTGTTATTGACTGACCAGGGAATGAAATCACAACGCCACTGTTTTTCGTGACCAGGATCATTTGAGTAAATTGACATAGCAGGCGCATTGAACCAGTGCGATGTGATAGACATATTGCGCCATTTCTGTACTTCAGGCGCTGTCTTTGTCCTTAATTGCGGCTCGGTGTTTGCAGTGATGACAATCTTTGTGTCTTCACAGGTATCAAGGCCCCAACCTGATATCATGGCAACAAGGGCAGACTTGCCTATGCCGTGACCAGAGCCAACAGATATTTGAAGTGGTTGATGCCGTGTTTCAGGATCTGATAGATGATCACCGATTGTATGCAGTATTTCTGACTGCCATTCTCTCGGCCCTTTGTGTTTTGCTAATGCACTATCTTTTTCGCCCCAGGGATAGGCGTACATAGCATGACCATAGGGATCATGCGTAAAACCAGCAATGTCATCGATAAGCTGCTGTTCATAATCAATCTTTTCCTGATTGTGCACGCTTTCTTGCAGCCTCCATGCGTTTAGCCAGTGGATCAGTCACTTCATGCTCAACCTTATCCTTGAATGCCTGAACATCAATATGCCTGCCAATCAATTCAAGGCGCTTAACTCGATCAGATACCTTTATCTTTACAACATAGCCATCAGGTACTTTTTCACCATCCTGATAATAATATTTCTGCTCAACATCAATACCGGCAACTAATCCTTTGCGCCATATCTCAGGCCATTCATGTATGGGCTTAATACCTCCTGTTTCATTATAGATATCGGCCAGGTCTGCATCTGCCTCTGCTGCCAATCGCTTCAGCATCCAGTCTGCATCTATTTGCGTGCGCTCAGATCTTTCTGCCTGTGCTTCACGTATAGCCTTGAGAAGATGCCGTTTATTAGCTGGACACTTACTATCACTTACCCATGTAAACGCCTTTGATTTGGCAGTACTC
>JBFHVK010000297.1:0-3460 GCA_041589615.1 Gammaproteobacteria bacterium
CCGGGGTTAACCGACATCAGCAGGATCATATCTACCTTATCCATCACATATTTCAGACAGTCCAGTGGTGTTGCCGGATTAAAAACCAGGCCAGACTTACAGCCCAGCTCACGGATCATCTGCAGGCTGCGATCGATATGCTCCGAACCTTCAGGGTGGAAGGTAATGTAGCTTGCGCCTGCTTCAGCAAAATCAGGAATGATGCGATCGACAGGTTTTACCATCAGGTGAACATCAATTTCGGCGGTTACACCGTGCTTACGCAGGGCATCACAAACCAGTGGACCAATTGTCAGATTGGGCACATAGTGGTTATCCATTACATCGAAGTGCACAATATCCGCACCAGACTTGATCACATTGTCAACTTCTTCGCCCAGGCGTGCAAAGTCAGCAGATAAAATAGAAGGTGCGATTTTAAAATCAGCCATGTTTCAGTCCTCACCAATAAGGTAAATCATTCTGAATTCACATGTATTACCGGATAATACTGACGTGGTCATTCAGATATGAGCCAAAAATTTCAATAAGCCGCACACTTTACCTGATACCGCGATATTTTTCAGCTTAATCGATACATTTTGAATGCCATAAAAAACTGCAAAAGTCATAAGAAATGATGAACTCAAGATAGCGATTACTGTCTATTTATTTAAGAAGAGCCTGTGTTAACGGCTAAGTGTTTGAATTATTTGAAGTATTTCTCATAATAAAGACTACATTGGCAAACATCAGAAAATCTTGATTTACATCATGCGCATGCTCTGCGAAAATCCCGATGCTAATTTAACAATCGTGTAACAAACACGACCAGGAGAACTCAATGAAAAAGCAAGTACTATCTCTGCTGGCGGCTTCTGCACTAGCAGTATCAGCTACTTCTGCAATCGCAGCAGGCGACGCTGCAGCAGGCAAAGCAAAAGCAGCAAGCTGTGCAGCATGTCACGGTGCAGACGGTATCAGCAAGGTTCCTATGTACCCTAACCTGAAAGGCCAGAAAGCAGCATACGTCGAGAAGCAGCTGAAAGCATTCAAATCTGGTGATCGTAAAGACCCAACTATGAACGCTATGGCTAAGCCTCTTTCTGATGCTGACATGGCTAATCTGGCTGCATTCTACGAAAGCATGTAATCAGATCGGTTGTATACGCACCGTATAAAGCCCGCTGCCTGTATTGCCAGCGGGTTTTTTTTAAGCTTTCTATCCCTGTTCAGCACATACAGCATGGCTGAGCACCCTGCACCCTTTGCGACTCGAAACCAGAGCCTGTTCAGCCTGATCTATGGTCTGCCACTTGCCAGTCCGGCCAGACTTCTGGATGAAAATCAGAGCCGCCTGACCAGTTTGTTATATATCACTAATACCTTAAATATTCAGTCTCGAGCCAGTGAACAGCTGCAGGTTGATATAGAAACATGGCAGTTCAATCTACTATATGATCTCGGGCTATCCAGCCGGACTATGCTGCGCATACAGATTCCTTATATTGCACACAGCGGTGGTCTGTTTGACTCAGCCATAGACAACTACCACCTGGCACTTGGCCTTCCCAGAGACCTGCGACCAGACTTCCCAAATGACCAGATTCTTGTTGCCTACAGCGAAAATAACGAACAACTGGTTTTGCTAGATCAGCGCAAGCAAAAGCCGGGAGATATATCATTACAATTTGCATGGCAACATAGCAATACAAATGATATGTCCCTCAGCTACTGGCTAGGACTTAAGTTACCCACAGGTGACAGTGACTCTTTCAGCGGAAGCGGTCATGTCGATCTGGCAGCCTGGACGGCAGGCAACTACCACATAAAGGATGGTCACTGGTTTTATTACCAGGCGGGTATTTTATATATGAGTGATACCGACATCCTTTCAAGCCTGCATAAAAACTGGGCCGGTTTTTCAACTCTGGGGATAAAGTTCGAGCCATGGGAAGGTATTCAGCTAAAAACCCAGCTTGATATGCACACTGCACTTTATGATTCACAGCTCGAATTCCTGGGAAATGTTGTCCAACTCACATTCGGTGCTAGTTATTTACCCGACAATAAAAGCAGTTTCGATATTGCAATCGTAGAAGACATCAAGAACAGCGCATCTCCCGATGTAACATTAAATCTAGGCTGGTCGAGATATTTCTAGATCAGAACAGCTCAAGCTGTGCAAAATCAATACAGCTTTCATAATCAATAAGATTTGAAAAAGAAACGCCCAGCAAACGCACACTTCTTGTATCCACTTCGGTTTTATTAAGCAACTGGGGAATAATTGCCAACACTTTTTGCTGCTTTGATATCACAGAATCAGAGGTATAGCTCCGTGTGACCTGTGTAAAATCAGCATACTTAACCTTTACAGTAATCGTGTAGGCATGCAGACCTTTTTCTTCAAGACTATCGAGAACCTCTCCGGCCAGTGATAATAGATGTAACAGCATTTCATTTTTATCATTCAGGTCCTGCTCGAAAGTTGTTTCTGATCCAATAGATTTCCGGCTACGTGAACTCGATACTGGCCGGTGATCTATGCCACGCGCAAGATCATGATAATACTCAGCAGAATTACCAAACATGGCCTGTAATTCAAGCAGGGTTTTCGTTTTTAGATCTGCACCCGTACGAATACCCAGTGACTGCATTCGCGCTTCTGTGACCTTACCAATGCCATAAAATTTACCAATTGGTAAACTAGCCAGAAAATCCTCGGCCTCTCCTGGCCTGACAACAAACTGTCCATTCGGTTTATTCTGATCTGATGCCAGTTTTGCAAGAAATTTATTATATGAAATGCCTGCGGATGCAGTAAGCTGAATCCGCTGATAAATTTTTTCACGTATTTCTTCAGCCATACGCATTGCAATTCCTTCGCACAAGTTACTGCCTGTCACATCCAGATATGCCTCATCCAGTGACAATGGCTCTATCAAATCTGTATATTCTGCGAAAACTTTATGAATTTCGTGGGAAGCCTGTTTGTAGGCTTCAAAGCGAGGCCGCACAAATACTGCATGTGGACATAACTTATAAGCACGTGATGAGGCCATCGCAGAATGAATTCCAAATTGTCTTGCCTCATAACTGCATGTTGCAACTACACCTCGACTATCCGGGTTACCACCAACAACAACCGGTCGACCTTTTAGTTCTGGAGAATCACGCTGCTCTACTGATGCGTAAAAAGCATCCATATCAATATGAATTATTTTTCGCATATTGAATCTCGTTATATTTCGCCTCGTTAACTGACGTAACCGAGCGCATCCTTCAATACTTCAATACCCGCACCGTGCAGTGTTGCATTTTCCGATATATGACGACGCCACTTTCTTGCTCCAGGCATACCATTGAACAGACCAAGAATATGTCGTGTCATTGCATGTAGGCGTGTGCCTTTTTTGAGTTCATTCTCAACATAGGGAATGAAGTTCATGATGATTTGCTGACGCGTTAACTGCTCTGA
>JBFHVK010000298.1:0-3451 GCA_041589615.1 Gammaproteobacteria bacterium
AGGCGGTTAATGGCATAGGCGATAACTTTCTGTGAATCGGTGCGGGTAATACTGGTTGGTCGACAGATTCTCAGGTGATCGTCGCGGTACTTGGAAATATTATCAACAATAGTACCTTCGCCCAGCTGTGATTCAATAATGAGCTGGTCATCCGGTTCACCCTGGTAAAATTTCTGGATATAGTCACGTAACACCGGATCATCGATATTATGTAAACGACCAATATAAATTGCCGAATGTGTCCAGTTACTCAGAGTAATCGTTTTGATAATTTCACTCACTGGAGCCTTGCCTTCAACCAGGATGACATCACCGGGGCGAATCTCGTAACGCAGGCGATCGAAGTCCGAAAGGGGCATGCGATTGTCTTCCTGGTTGGAACTAAGCCAGCCGACAATTTTTTCCCAGATAGCGTTTCTTATGCTGTTAAACGGGTTCAGCAATACGGACTCCACATGAGTGTCAATCGATCGTTATAGGTCATCATCCTGTATAGACCACTTATATAATAGTGAGTTTAGTCAATGATATGTCCAATTACCGTAAAACAGCCTGCCAGATCGTTAACTGGTGGCAGTTTCCACCCACTCGGCCAGTTGTTCAAATTCGCTCACCTGATTGTAGTAATGGGGTGAAAAACGAATTCCACCACCTCGAAGTGCACAAACTGTTCCTTTGTTGACCAGTTGATTGTAGAGCGTTTCATTGTCAATTCCTGACCGGCTAAAAGTAAAGATGCCACCATGCCGATGTTTTTCAAGGGGGCTGTGAATAGAAATGCCGGGCAATGACTGGAAAATATTTATCAGTGATTGAACATTCCCGGTCACCTGTTGTTCTATCTGTTTCATGCCACGCTCTAGCAACAGGCTAATACTGGCTTCAAGTGCATGCGCTGTCAGCATATTAGGGCTGCCGCATTCAAAGCGGCGTGCAGTGCGTGCAGGGGTCCAGTTGTGCATGGCTGAAAAATCTGACAGATCATCTACCATGTGCCAGCCGAACTGCTGTAATTCGAGTGCCTGCATCCGTTCCTGTTTGCAGTAAAAAAGAGCGAGTCCTTCAGGGCCGAGCATCCATTTATGACCATCTGCAATGGCAAAATCGGCCTGAATAGCCTGAACATCAAAATCCAGTGCGCCAACCTGCTGAATCGCATCGACACAAAACAGTGTACTGTTTTCCTTGCAGGATTTACCCAGCCGAACCAGGTCGAGTCGCAAGCCACTTGCATACTGAACGGCGCTAATACTGAGCAGGCGAGTATTCTCATCTATCTGCTGGATAATGGCCTGTTCCGGATCATCGCAATCGGTGATATTGGCAATGCGTAACTCAACACCCTGTTTGCGCAACACATCCCAGACAATAAAGTTGGAAGGGAACTCCTGATCGCTGATAACAATATTATCGGTCGGCTGCCAGTTAATGCCGCTGGCGATTATCGACAGGCCCTCAGAGGTGTTTTTGAGTAATGCGATTTCATCGGCAGAGCCTGCATTGATGAGCGTCGCCAGTGAATGCTTGAGTTTTTCTTCCAGTTTGAGCCAGCGATCATAATGACGCGAGCCAAGCTTGCCGTTTTCCTCGGCAAACTGTTTAACCGCTTGCACGGTGCGAACTGGCCATGGCGCAACCGCCGCATGGTTAACGTAGATCAGGTCCGGATCGAGATTGAAGTCATTATGCATTATTGTTTTTATATTCCATTGCAGTCATGAGAAGATAACATTTTATAAATGCTTTCGCTAAGTTAAATATCAGGTACTGTTTATGCCCGTAGAAATAGAACGTAAATTCCTGCTCGCCAGTGATGAATGGCGAAATATGGTGGTCAGGTCAAATCGAATCCGCCAGGGATATCTTGGCAAAATAGATAAAGCATCTGTGCGTATTCGTATCCAGGGTGATAAAGCTAATATCAATATTAAAAGTGCCACACTTGAAATGCGTCGTCTGGAGTATGAATATGAAATTCCCATGGATGAAGCCATCGAGATGCTGGATCAGCTGTGTGCGCAGCCACAGATCGATAAAACCCGATACTATATTGATCAGGCAGGGCATACATGGGAAATCGACGAGTTCTATGGTGATAACCAGGGATTAGTTGTAGCAGAGATTGAGCTGTCGGACGAGGAGGAGTCATTCGAAAAGCCTGTCTGGATAGGCGAAGAGGTTACGGAAGATCCTCGATACTATAATGTAAACCTGATAAAGCACCCTTTTAGCCAGTGGTGACGATGATAGTAAACAGGCAAAATCAGGAGCCTTAGCTGAGCTTTCCGGTTATGTTTTTACAGGTATTGTTTGATGAGTTAATCACTTAAGAGCGTAAAGTTCTTGCTAGATACTTATGTTTGAATGTATCCGCATATATAAACAGTTAAAGCGTTAGAGTTGTTTATAACCATTAAATACACGTAATTAATCAGGTGAGTCTACATGTCCGCTAATCGTTACAGCGTTCCAGTAGAGGTATCCCTGTTTTCTGGGGCCAGATAATCATGAATTTCGATCTGTGGAGTACAGCATGGTAAGTTGAATGTTTATGGGATTTAGCCGGTGAATTAACCCGGGTTCGACCTCAGCTTGTTTCAATAAAACCAGTTCAATAATCAGTTGCAGTTGTCGACCTTTCTGGTAGTTTTATAAGGTCTGTAGACTAGGCTAAATTCTGTTCTGTAGCGGGACTTTTTCCTACTCACAGAAAAGATAAATCGCCATTGTCCTACAAGCTGTAAGACTGCTATGATTCGCTGATCAAAATGACAACGAGGATAAACACATGGCTACCATTAAAGTCATGCTGGTGGATGATCACGATCTGATCCGATACGGCCTGAGACGCCTGCTTGAAGATCAGCCCGGAATCGAAGTAGTGGATGAAGCCGACAGTGGTGAAAGCGCGCTCGAGAAGGTAAGGGTGATAAAGCCGGATGTTATCCTGATGGACATCAATATGCCGGGCATCGGTGGTTTTGAAGCCACCAGTCGTCTTAGTAAAACACACCCGGAATCCAGGGTCATTGTACTCACCGTACACAGTGAAGGCCCGCTCCCCAAGCGTATACTCGAAGCCGGTGCCGTAGGTTATCTCACCAAGGGTTGCCCGGTAGAAGAAATGGTAGAGGCCATCCAGAAAGTCAATGCAGGCAAACGCTATATTGCGCCCACCATTGCCCAGCAACTGGCACTGTCGATGTTACCCGGAGAAGAGTCCCTCATCGACCTGTTGTCCCAGCGAGAGCTCCAGGTGCTGATCATGATTAGCCGTGGTATGCGTACCAATGCAATATCCGAGCAGCTTTCCCTCAGCCCGAAAACCATCAGCACCTACCGTAAGCGCCTGCATGAAAAGCTCGATGTGTCGAATGATGTGGAGATGATGCATTTGGCCATAAAACACGGTTTGCTTGAACCTGAGACTTAATATAATCAATAAGTTATA
>JBFHVK010000299.1:0-3445 GCA_041589615.1 Gammaproteobacteria bacterium
AGAAGGCCATCCTCCACTAGATGCGTTCCTGGGGTTACCTTTTATTACAGATGGCATGATAGTCGGCTCTGCTGGTATATCTAATCGAACAGGAGGCTATGATCAAAGTGTTGTTAATTTTTTACAACCCTTCATTGCAACCTGCTCAAATATCATTCTTGCAGAACGCGCTCGTAAAGAGCATGGGCGCAATGAAAAGCTTAAAAATGACTTTATTTCTATAATCTCACATGAATTACGCACACCAATGACATCCATTCGCGGTTCGCTTGGACTAATTGATGCAATGTATAAAGACAAAATCGATGACAAACTTGGTGAATTGATAGAAACAGCACAAAGCGGGTGCAATCGTATGCTTAGATTGCTAGATGATATCCTGGATGTTCAGAAGCTTGAATCGGGAACTATTGAATTATTACCTGGTGAATGCGAAATTAACAAAATCATCGAAAAAACAACAAGAGAACTTAACAGTCAGGCAAGAAACAATGATGTAGAAATTGAGATAGACCTTCCCACTAGTATTACTTTATTTGCTGATACTGATCGCATAGAGCAAATTTTCGTGAACCTGATTTCAAATGCGATTAAATTCACAAAGCAAGGCAAAGTTAGTATAAGTGCACGCGACCAGGGCGACACCATTCAAATAAAAGTATCTGATAATGGGAAAGGAATATCACAACAAGATCTACCAAACATATTCAACAAATTCCAGCAAGTAGGTGAAGTAAATACTCGATCAACAGATGGTGTTGGACTTGGCCTTTTCATTGTCAATAGCCTTGTCGATCAACATAATGGGAATATTCAGGTAGATAGCACAGAAGGTAAAGGCACTGTGTTCACCATTAATTTTCCAAAAAAATGGACGCGTGGAAAAAATTCATAATATCCTATTATATATAGGTTTTAAAAAAACATCATACTATACTGTGCACCTCACCCGCACAGTATAGTTCGTGATTTACACACAGATAAGTTATAACTATTATAAGCCTATGAAAAATTCAGTACTCATAGGCTAAGTTCAAGCTTTTTATATACAAGTTATGAAAGATTAAAATACATTAAATAAAGCCATACGGACCCTGCCTCAGCCATATTTATTCAACATAAACCTCTAGCCACTTCTGTGTATCTTGATGATTTGAAAACGCATTCATAGCGACTTCTATGCGCTTTCGCTGTTCTGTATCACCAACTTCATTTTCTAAAGTAGTGTAAACATTCTGCAACAGGTCTAATGGTGTTAATTCTTTCTCTACTGATTTAAATGCGATTTCTGCTGAATTAAGCAGAAACTTTTTCCAGGTAGCAATAGTCTCTATTTTTCCACTTGAGCCAATGCGTGCCAGTATGTCTTTAATAGCAGTACTGGTTTGTTGCCCATACACACCATCAATGATGACAGGTATATCATGAATATAGGTTAATGCTGCCTGTATAAAGAGAACACGTGAAGTCGACTGTGAAGAAAACTTAACTGGTGTTCCATCATCAATATGAAAGTGATCTCTATGTGCCCTGTTATACAGATAATTTAAGACAGTACCGAAATGTCGTCGAATAATCGCTTCGATACCCAGGTAAAATACAGGGTCAGATGGATAATCCAGCGTGACAAAATCACGCTGTTTCCAGAAAATAGCGTCCAGGTCAAATCCACGTCCTTTACTATGATACCCCGGCTTATCTACATAGGCTCCTGCAGAAGTAATCACTTCTGCTTTACCCAGGGGACAAACAGTCCATAACTCATCAAAGCATGCTGTAAGTTTTCCTTCAAACGGCTTAGTCGTATAAAACCGATATGGCTTACCCCTCGTGGCATAGGGAGCAATTGGAGGCCTGGCATAATGAACTGGAACAGCAGACAGTTCTTTAAAATAGTTTTGTGGTCGTGACATAATTAATCCTTTAAGTTATCAACAGTTGAACATATCTATATAGATTATAAAAATAAAACACTAAAGGTATATAAGCATTTAAAACAAACCAATGGCATCATTTACAGGTTAATTCACATTATTAACAGCTAAAACATTAAACTAATAACTATTATTATCACAATATTTATTATTAATACCGAACCGCAGGCGTCTCAATCTTCAGGCCATTCCCACGAGCATGCACATACACTTCAAGGTTAATCAGTTCTTCTGAGCCAAAATCAAATGGTTGTGCACGGAAAGATACGAAACACTCTGCTATACGCCGTTGAAAACTGGTGATTTGGCCAGTACCCAAACGGTATTCAGGGAAACCATTACTATGCCCCTGATTTAATTTCTGTGCACGCAGGTATTTACCTTTAAATTGATCATGACAATGTACGCAAGCCATATCCAGTTGGCCTACTCGCATATTAAATAGCTCACGACCTGCTTCATAATGTTTTCGCAAGCCACCACTGATATCTACGTTAACCACTTCACCCCGCGCCAGATAACGTACCAGCGTTTCGAGTGCGACTGATTCATGACTATCGTAAATAGCCGGTGGATTTTCCAGGTTATCATCCCAGCATAAATTAATTTGTCCCTGCAGGGTGACTGCAGTTTTTAATGACTCGTTATATACCGGATATTTGGCAATCCTTTTAGGATCGAGCTTGTCGCCATTTTCACCATGACAATCTGCGCAGGACTTTCCATTAGAACCGGGTGCAGAAAACAGAACCATGCCCTCTTCAACACTCACCATGCCTGGATTGGAAAAATCATCCAGTTGCATTTCCTGTGTTTCTGGTGTCAGGAACTCAAATCCTGATAACAGTTCCGCATGCACTGAAGTGTTAATCAGTACACATAAACACAGAAAAATAGTACTCATTAATTTCATAGCTTGATTTTCATAGCTTTAATTTAAAATCATTGTTTCAGAGTCATCAGGTAGGCAACTACATCTTCCACTTCCTGGGCAGACAATATGGTGCGATTGTTATATTCATTTGCAACCAGTTTAAGCAATGCGGGCTTACGATAATAGCCGGGCATAATAGTATGTGGATTAATCTGTTTTTCATCAACCACACGTAAGCGAAGCTCGGCTTCAGTTAACCGGGATGCGACATATGAAAGATCGGGCCCCAGATTACCATGAAAGGGTTCTTCTTTAATGGGCATCACATGACAGGCGAGACAATTGCCTTTATCAGTAGCAATAACCAGTGCACGGCCGCGCGCGGCATTGCCCTTCATATTCGTCAGCGGCTTGCTGATAGCGTAATTATGACTTTGCCATTGCACATAGGCTTCGCCAGCAGGCACTTGCGTAGAAAAACTAATAAGCAGAAAGGCAAGAGAGATTTTCATTAATGGCGCCATTCGGTGTTTCGTAAGCTACTTAACAGTAACAAACGGGAGCGGATAAGGTCAATTGCAATTATGATTATTAACTATAGAATTGAGTGAGGCATGGAAAGTTTAGTGGCACTGAT
>JBFHVK010000300.1:0-3443 GCA_041589615.1 Gammaproteobacteria bacterium
ACAATAAATGTTGTACCACGCACACCAATCGTTGCCAGTTTTGTTTTTACCTTTCTGGATTTCTGCCGTCCAAACACCTTACGAAAAACATAATATACCTTGCCACCTAGCTGGGAGAGCCAGCCGGACTGTTCAACTCGCAGGCTGCTTTTTTCGTCCAGTACCGAGAGCACACCATCCTCAAACTGAACTACTGCCCGGCTATGCTCTTCTGTAATGACAGTTTCGTCACTATTTACCAGATACTGCTTTTTCTGTGGCTGGCGTTTTTCACCGTCTCTGTCGAGCACATAAACCTGGCCTTCCATTTTGACAATACGCGCCCTGAAACTATCAGCCTGTATAACAGCAGGCTGAATAAATAGCAGACTCGGCAGAACAATATATTTTGTATACCGGATGAGTAAGACTCTGTATTGCATACATGGAACTCCTGCGCGTGCTTTTGTAAATTCGCAGTTTCAGATATAAACCAGGTTTTTAATAATAGTGCAGTCACAGAGCTTATGCACCAGTTTATCACTCACCTTATATTAAGGTGATGGTATCAGTGGTGTATCCAGCGAATCTTTTTCAGTGGAACCGGTTATATTTTCTGGCATATTCAGCTTTTCCCATTGCAACAGGGATTCTGGCAAACGCTCTGGCTGTTCTGTTATCGGGTATTTTTTACGGTAATCCTGCAATTTATTTCTTAACTCAACGATCATTTTATTTTCCAGCAACTGCTCTAGCTCCTTTATAGCAATTGCCTGTTCATCGACTAATGTATCGGCTTTCTCAGTAGTTTGTGCTGACAACGCGGCTACTGCTGGCAGCGACTCTGCAGTATCTGCACTGGTAACACGTCGAGGCTGGCTCATCATGCCTGTTGCCGGTTGCTCAGCCTGTGGTTTCACTGCCATCATGTTTTTCTGCCGGCTCCTGCTTTCCAGTTCCTGATCCATGATTTTTTCTTCTCGTGCCATAAACTGTGATGGTGCTGCTACCGGTTTTTGCTGAAGCGAAAATTCAACCACGCTATCTGTCACTGTATCAGCCGACATTCCTGCACTACTTTCTTCTTTTGCAGACGGTGATAATTTTCCTTGTGCAATTTCTTTTTTACTCATCTGTCCAGACAACTTTTCGCTTTCGAAGGGCGTTTCTGGCACTGGCTCAAACGCCAGCTTCATCACCACACTTAAGCTGATAACAAGTATGGCGACATAAGACAACGGCACATACCAGGCACGTTTTACTGGCTGTGTATCAATCCCTGCAACATTGTCCTGCTCAACTGCCTTATGCGCGGCCGACAGAATAGCAGCATCCACTGCCTCATCGGGCAGTTCGTTTGCTGACTGCTGATAGGCCTTATGAAATTGCTGGTAATCTTTCTGCTGTTCGAATTCACTCATGTTACCGACCTCAGCGGATTAAGCACCTGTTTTAGATGCTTCATTGCATAACGCAAACGGCTTTTAACGGTTTCCCTGTTAACGCCGGTTATTTCGGCTATATCTGCAAGACTTAAAGCCCCTTCCTCCTTTAGCAGGATGGCATTACGTTGCTCTTCAGGTAATGCCGCAATAGCCTGTTTTAAGTATTGCTGTTCCTGTTTTTGTTGCATGTGATCAGCAGGGGCGTGTCCAGTTGACTGTAAACTATCATCATACTCGACATGTTGCTGCTTATGTGGATTCGAGCGCCAGTAATCCACAAGGCGATTATATGCAATACGATAAAGCCAGGTGGAAAATCCAGCTTCTGCCTGGTAGTTTGCGCGGGCATTAATGATTTTCATCCAGACATCCTGGAACAGTTCATTCGCCAGCTCGGGATGCTGGTTTAACTGTCGCAGGAAATAACGATACAGCCCCGGCTTATGACGCGCATAAAGCTCGTCAAAGGCGACTGCATCTCCATCTGCATATGCCAGCATGAGCGTTTCATCTGTCATGCTGGCATACTGATTTTTACCTGGGTCTTGTTGCATATAATATTTTATGTATCCAGTGCTTTAGCCAGCGACACCAGTTGTATAAATTCTGCCCTGTAGCCAGATACATCATCACCCCTGGACTTTGCTGCCAGCTCAAGTATCGCATCATAATCGAATTGCTGCAGGTATTTTCCGCCCCTTAGTTGCTGTGAAAATGCAGCGACTGCAGCAGCAAAACGAAAATCATTCGAACTACTAGACAGATCCTTCCTGATTTTACTTTTATACACAGGCACCTCAATTAACTGGCTCCTGTCCTGAGCCTGTGGTTTATAGCGCAGGCGCAAAAAGGCAAGTTCATCTGCATGATTTGACTCTTCTGATGTCTGCCTGGTTTGAGTATATCGATTTGCACCGATTAATTTTCCTGCACTTTCTTTCAGCGTAATTTCATATATTGCGGTAACACTGTGATTTTCTCCAATCTCACCTGCATCCACCTTATCATTATTGAAGTCTTCACGTTGTAAGGCTCGATTTTCATATCCGATCAGTCGGTATTCCGAAACTTGCGCAGGATTAAACTCTATCTGGATTTTCACATCATTCGCCACTGTATTCAGGGTTGATGCCATTTCATCCACCAGTACTTTCCTGGCCTCATTCAGGGTATCGATATAGCTGTAGTTTCCATTACCCACATCCGCCAGCTGCTCCATTAGGTGATCATTGTAATTACCTGTACCAAAACCCAGCGTAGTTAGTGAAATACCACTCTTGCGTTTTTCCTCAACCATCTGCTTGAGCGCTTCAAAGTCTGTAACACCAACATTAAAATCACCATCGGTTGCAAGAATAATTCGATTGATGCCACCTTTGATGAAAGACTGCTGTGCCATCTGGTAGGCTAATTGAATTCCTCCCGCACCATTGGTTGAGCCTCCTGCAGACAGTTTATCCAGAGACATGTGGATACTGGCTTTCTGGCTGCCAGGTGTTGGTTTTAGCGCCACTCCGGTTGAACCTGCATAGGTAACAATTGAAATCGTATCATTTTCATCCAGCTGGTTTACCAGCAACTTCAAACCCGACTTAAGTAAGTCAATTTTATCCCTGCTATGCATAGAACCGGATACATCTACCAGGAATACCAGGTTGCTGGATTTTCGTTGCTGCATATCTGACTGGTATGCCTGCAATCCAATATGCAGCAAATGACTATGCGCATTCCATGGGCTGGGCGCAACTTCGGTATGAATGCGAAATGGCTGTTCACTGTTTTCAGGATAGGCATAATCATAACTGAAATAGTTGATCAGCTCTTCTGCTCGCACCGCGTCTCTCTGTGGCAACTGCCCCTGATTAAGAAAGCGTCGAACATTGGAGTAGGAACCGGTGTCAACGTCAATGCTAAATGTAGATACCGGCGAATTGATGGTCGCGATCAGGCCATTATCGGTAAAGTGATGGTAGTTTTCACGATTTTCCTGTGAGATATATCCACTGTGGAAAACTGCCA
>JBFHVK010000301.1:0-3426 GCA_041589615.1 Gammaproteobacteria bacterium
AAATTATTGGAGTTGGAAAAGTGATTGAAGTCACTGGCAATATGGCAGCTGACTTTGAAATAATTCGTGAATTTTATAGAGATAAAACAGGCTATCATCCTGAAAATCAGACAGAAATAAAATTTGTAGTGAGTGATAAGTATAGCAATAACTAGTTTTTTAAAGTTATGTAGATAGGCTTCTTTAAATTGTAGATAACTCTTCTTTTTAAGTGGCATTCTTACCTCTGCACGATGTTTTTATAAGTTTGATGCCTGTTGCATCAAAGTTTTAGAGCTCTCAAGGCGTGCTTCCTGATGTTTAAATATACGGTAAGTAAATGCCGTTATTTGTACCGCATAATTAGGCGGATACCCTTCATTTAAGTGATCACAGAATAAGATGACAGAATTAAGGGAAATGGCGCCATTGTGAAAAAATAGCTCTAAATCTAGCGTGTTTTAGTGTAATTTGTTTAATTACCAGTTATTTCAATGGTTTAAGTCCCGGAGATCTCGGGAGACAGGATACATGTTGTGCCGTGACAAGTAATAATAAAAATAATGGAAAGCAAGCTCATATATTAATAGTCGAAGACGACATCATGATGTCAAAGCTTCTGCTAGAAATGTTATCTACGGATTACACCGTTAGTTCAGCCGATACGGTGAGGACCGCACTCGAGAAATCATATCAGGATATACCTGATTTAATCCTCTGTGACATCAAGTTGCCAGATGGAAGTGGGCTGAAAGTATTAGAAACCCTGAAGCAGGATGAGCTTACAGCGCATATTCCCATACTGGTGATTTCCTCACTGCATACAGAGGATGATATCGTCGCGGGCCTGGAACATGGTGCGGATGATTATATTCCCAAGCCTTTCCTGAGAAACGAGCTACTGTTCAGAATTAAGACCCAGCTAGAAAACCGACGACGTATTATTAACTGGTGCCGTAGTCGTTTGCTGGCGGGCTCTACGGATATTGGCAGTGATTTGCCGAGTAAAGAACAGCAGTTCCTGGAAAAGCTCAAGGAAAATGGCGAGCACCTGGTCAAGGCGGGTGACCTGTCTGTGGATACGCTGGCTTGCAGGATGGCACACAGTAAACGTCAGTTACAGCGCAAGGTTAAGGAATATCTTAATTGCTCCTGCAGCGATTATATATTCGGTATACGCATGAGTTATGCAAGAAGTCTTAATGAGAAAGGATATACCACAAAGGAAATTACCTCGATGATTGGCTATAAAGATGTTGCGCATTTCAGCCGGATATTCAGGCAATACCTGGAAGACAAGGAAGATCACTATGAATAGTGGTGATATTGCTCTGTCCGAGTGTGGTCGTTTTTTAACCATCATGTTACCCGAGCACTGGGATATGCCTTTTCTGAAAGGGGTTGTGCTGCAGGCGCGTGGTATGGAAAAAATTCATGGTATTAATAAAATACTTATTGCCACAGATAGCTGGTTGAATACAAGCATGAGTATGGAAGTGATTTTTTCAATTGGTGATGTCTTCATGAGAATGGTAGACAGTAACTGGAAAATTGCGGTTGTAACACCAGGTTCAAATAACCAGAACAAATTGCTGGAAGAAATCTTAAGCTTACGGGGTATCAAGCTCCAGCACTTCGACTATATGGATAAAGCAGAAGGCTGGCTTGCAACTGCCTGAGTTATGCTTCCCTGCCAGTCGGCAAAATGTCTAAAAATTAATTCGAATAGTATCCTGCCTTCTCATTTGTACCCAGAACCATCGATTATCTGAAGCTCAACAGAATCTCAAAAAATTGACATAGGTCATCGCCTGTTAGAAACGGCCATGCGACGGTTGTGTTCTCGAAGCTACTCCCCTGAGCCTATGGCATTATCTGATTATGTAAATACCTTTGGACAGCATATGCTGCAAAAGTATGGTGAACGCGTACATAAAATAGCCATTAATGCAGGGTTTACCTGCCCTAATAGAGATGGCAGTAAGGGTGTGGGTGGTTGTACCTTCTGCAATAACCGATCTTTTAATCCGATTAAACAAAATCCCCCGACTATTGCTGAACAGATTGCGGCGGGTCAGTCAGTTATTCGCAGGCGAACAGGTGCACAGAAATTCCTTGCCTATTTCCAGGCCTATACCAACACGTATGCAGATGTAGCTTACCTGGCTGAACAGTATGAGCAGGCGCTAGCTGATGAGCATGTTATTGGTCTTTCAATTGGTACACGTCCTGACTGTGTGCCTGGTGAGGTACTGGAATTATTATGTCATTACCGTGACAGGGGCCATGAAGTATGGCTGGAGCTTGGGCTGCAGTCTGCACATGACCGCAGTTTGCAGAAAGTAAATCGTGGACATGATTTTAGTGAATATCAGCAGGCAGTAAAGGCAATCAGGCAATATGGCCTGCCTCTGTGTACGCATCTGATTCTGGGAATGCCAGGCGAGAACGAGCAGCATATGCATGAAACGCTGTTGAGAGTAATCGCTACTGGTGTTGATGCCCTTAAACTGCATCCTTTGCATGTGGTCAGGGGAACCCAGCTGGCGCGACAATGGAAACATGCAGAATACCAGCCATTAACAATGCAACAATACATAAATATTGCCGCTAACCTGATTGAGATAACACCGGCAGATACTATTTATCATCGGGTCACAGGTACAGCCCAGAGTGAGTTATTGCTGGCGCCTGAATGGTGTGTGAAAAAGTGGGCCGTTATCAATGGTATAGAAGATGAATTACGTAGAAGAAACAGTTATCAGGGATATTTCTGCTCTTCGCCAGAATTACAACAGAGGGTCGTTATGTAATGGAACTGGTCTGTCCAGCAGGAAATCTGCCATCATTAAAAGCAGCTGTAGATAATGGCGCAAATTCGGTATATATCGGATTTAAAGATGATACCAATGCGCGTCATTTTGCAGGACTTAATTTTGATGATAAAAAAATCGCGCAGGGCATCGAGTATGCACACAATCATAATGTACGGGTGTTTCTAGCGCTTAATACCTTTCCACAGCCTTCCGGCTGGAATCGCTGGCAACGAGCAGTAGACCGAGCAGGAGAAATGTCAGTTGATGCAATGATTATTGCAGATCTGGGTGTAATGGAATATGCAAGAAACCGCTGGCCAGAAATGAACCTGCACCTGTCAGTACAGGCGTCTGCCACCAGTCATGAGGCGATTAATTTTTATAAGCGACATTTTGATATTAGACGAGTTGTTCTGCCACGAGTTTTATCGCTACAGCAGGTTGAACAGGTTGTTAATAATACCGATGTAGGCATTGAAGTTTTTGGCTTTGGCAGTTTATGCGTGATGGTTGAAGGACGATGCATTCTTTCATCGTATGTTACCGGAGATTCACCAAATACCTTTGGTGCCTGTTCACCTGCAAGCGCAGTGCAATGGATTGATAAGGCTGATGGTGGAATGGAAACCCG
>JBFHVK010000302.1:0-3422 GCA_041589615.1 Gammaproteobacteria bacterium
ACCAACCAAATTATCTAATAAATACAATGAGTTATAAACACGTTGACGTCGAAACACTATAAATATAGGCATTTTACAAAAATATGATAGCCTTGCATCAACCGTGTGCATAAGTATTTCCTGTAATGGTTTTAAACCCCCCCCGAATTGGGATTTATGGCTCATTTATGTTTCATGTTAGATCTGTTACTTAATGTTATACATTACACCATATAGTGTAAGTTATTGATTTTATTGTGTTTGACAACTTATCCACACAAACTGTGGATAAGTCTGTTTATAACACTTGAAAAATGACTAAAGAAGGCCTGTTTTCTGCGTTTTTTATCACATTGTTCATTTTTTGACCTTGCAAAATATATCGTAAAAACAATAACTTATATATTTCGCACAGCATTTGGTTATTTTTTGATCAGGAAAGAAACCTAATTTCATTACATTGTGTATAACACGACAGAAATTGCTTGATTTTATCTGCTGAATGCCTGTCGGAATTCCAGTGCAGTCATTACTATGCGTTAATTTTGACCCGTGAATGATTAAAGATTAAGAGCAGAGCAAAAGCAGGTTTATCCGCGAATGCACTGCTCTTTGTCTTAGCCTGATTAACTACCCGCCCCTGGCTTATTCCGGACTGATCTGTACGCCCATGCCCTGGTGGTCGATGATGATCTGTTTCATTCTGGCAGCTATGGTCATAACCTTGTCCATCCAGAAACGGGCCTTGCCGTCAGACAGGGTTTCACCGAGAGTTTCGCTGAACAGTGCCAGCCACTGCTGCAGGTCTTCGTCTTTTATCCCCAGCGGGAAGTGCTTGCCGATCATATCGATTTTAGGCGGGTTCTCCAGCTTGCCGCCCATGCTCATATACCAGAAGTCGATAATGCGCTGCTCGTGCCCAGAAAAATCATCGATGTCTTCAAAAAAGTGGCCCAGTTGTGGGTGTACGATCAGCTTCTGGTAGAAGGCGTGCACCACCTCACCAATTTCTTCATAGTCGGGAACATTAATTTCGATCGACATGTTTAATTCATCATCCATATTCAATAAGATGCGGCATGCTAACACCTGATCACAAATGAGCAAGTCACATGAGCCTATGGTTGCACCTGTCTGAAGACATCTCTCAACATACCGGTAGCCCGTACAGTATATCCCGACACAGCTCCATGGGGGGTGGCTGCATTAACCAGGCTTACCGCATCAGTGATGGTAATACCGATTATTTCGTCAAACTGAATAGCCGTTCCCATGGTGATATGTTCGAGGTGGAAGCACTTTCGCTTGAGGAAATGGCCAGCAGCCACACTGTGCGTGTACCTCAACCGATCTGCTCGGGCCATACCGATACAGAAGCCTATATGGTGCTGGAATACCTGGAGATGAGTGGCCGTGCCGACGCCCACCAGCTTGGCGAACAACTCGCCGCCATGCACCGGGTTAGCGCCAGCCGCTATGGCTGGACTCGCAATAACACCATCGGTTCTACCCCGCAGAGTAACCAGCAGATGGATAACTGGGTCGATTTCTGGCGCGAGCAGCGCCTGTTACCACAACTAAAACTGGCACAGAAGAATGGCTATGGGCACGCCCTTACACCGCTGGTGGAACGCCTGCTCATAGAGTTTCCAAAACTGTTTGCAAACTACCAGCCACAGGCCTCGATGCTGCACGGTGATTTATGGGGAGGCAATGCTTCCGGGCTGCAAGACGGCACACCGGTGATATATGACCCGGCCTTCTATTACGGCGACCGCGAAACCGACATCGCCATGACCCACCTGTTCGGCGGCTTCAGCTCCGATTTCTATGCCGCCTATAGCAACGCCTGGCCACTGGATGATGGCTTCAGGGTACGCCGCACCTTCTATAACCTGTACCACATCATTAACCACCTCAACCTCTTCGGCACCGGCTACCTTGATCAGGCAATGTCGATGGCGGAGCAGGTGTTGTCTGAGGTTTGATATAAAAAGTTGTAAAGAATTAAAGATTAAAGATTAAAGATAAAAGATAAAAGATAAAAGAAAACGCTAACAACGCCAATAACGCGAATAAACGCAAATACTAAGTGTTAGTGCGCCTTCAGCGCACTTCACTGTGTCTAGCTTTTGCTTTTATTAGCGCACATTGGCGTTCATTTGCGTTGTTAGCGTTTTCTTTTTCTCTACATATCACACCCAACCACTTGTTATCTCGACTAGCCATGCCACCCCAAAGCCATGTAAAATTCCGCTTCTAACTGAATACCGGCGAAACCATTGAAACACGATATCGAAAATCTGCTGACCCAGGCTGTGAGCAGCCTGAAAACTTCCGGCGTACTGCCTGCCGACCTGTCACCTAATATCCAGATTACCCGCACAAAAGATCGTGCTCATGGTGACTTTGCCTGTAACCTGGCGATGATGCTGGCGAAGCCTGCTGGCAAGAATCCACGTGAACTGGCGCAGCAGATTATCGATCACCTGCCAAATAACGATGCGCTGGACAAGGTTGAGATTGCCGGCCCCGGGTTTATTAATTTCTTTGTTTCGCAAAGCAATACCCTGTCGGTTATCGACCACATCAATACCCAGGCCGAGACCTATGGCCTGAGTAACATTGGCGCGGGTCGCAAGGTGCAGATTGAATTTGTATCTGCCAACCCAACCGGGCCATTACACGTTGGTCACGGCCGTGGCGCAGCCTACGGTGCAACCGTGGCATCCCTGCTGAGCGCGGTTGGCTTTAATGTGCACCGTGAATATTATGTCAACGATGCCGGCCGTCAGATGGATATCCTCGGCACCAGCGTCTGGTTACGCTACCTGCAACATTGTGGTATCGACATCACCTTCCCGAGCAATGGCTACCAGGGTGACTACGTAAAAGACATCGCCCAGCAACTGTTTGCACAGCACGACAAAAACCTGATGCACCCGACAGCCGCTGTTTTCGAAGGTATTCCCGCCGATGAGCCAGCGGGTGGCGACAAGGAACTGCATATCGATGCGCTCATCGACCGTGCGAAAACCCTGCTGGGTGATGAAACCTATGAACAGGTGTTTGACCTGGGCCTGAACACTATCCTCGACGATATCCGCGAAGACCTGAAAGAATTCGGCGTGGAATATGATGAATGGTTTTCCGAGCGTAGCCTGTCACGCCAGGGGCTGATCAAGCAGGCCATCGAGCGTTTGCAGAAAGCGGATTACGTGTACGAGAAAAATGGTGCACTGTGGTTCAAGTCTACCGAATTCGGTGATGAAAAAGACCGCGTCGTGGTACGCGAAAATGGACAGAGCACCTATTTCGCCTCCGACATTGCCTACCACATGGACAAGATGGAACGGGGTTACGATCGCGTTATTGATATCTGGGGCGCAGACCATCACGGTTATATTCCCCGTGTAAAAGCCGCATTACAGGCGCTGGGTGAT
>JBFHVK010000303.1:0-3411 GCA_041589615.1 Gammaproteobacteria bacterium
ATCATAACCATCATCTCTCTGTATACTTGCACTGACACTGAGGCCATTATCCATATGTGACAGGTTTGCATACCTGTGATCATATGAACCTGCCCTGACAGTTACGCTGCTCGCTTTATCACCCTGTTTGGTAATGATATTGATAACACCACTGATGGCATTGGTGCCGTATAGAACGGACGCCGGGCTGCGTACAACTTCAATTCTCTCGATGATTTCCAGGGGGATATAATCCGCCAGTGTGGAACCAAACAGGCTTTCGTAGGCCGGGTGTCCGTTGATTAAATAGAGAGATTTATTATTGAATACACCAGGGGTTACACCACGAAATGTCTGTGTTGTTTGTGATAGATAGGTTTCGTTTTTAACGATGCCTGGCAGCAAGCTTAGTACATCATGTATGTTGGTAATGCCCCAGTTTTTGAGTTGCTCTGCTGTGATGACTGAAGTGATTGAAGCGGATTCCGATGCTTGTTCAGTTTCCTGTGAAGCGGTATAAATTTCAACCTGCATCAACTCTTTTAACGATAGTCCCATCAGCTCATCCATTGACAAGGTTGTGTCAGCTGCCTTTGCCTGCAGTGATAAAGTCATTAACAAGGGTATAAACAGGTGTTTCCGATGGCTGGTGATTGTCATATTTGCCCTGATATTAATTTAATTTTTTATATATACATTAAATCTGAATAAACAGAGTATAGAGTATAGTATGCATTCATACGAAGGGATTCGAAGTATGTTTAGTTTTATTGTAATGGCAACTGGCCTGTGTGAATTTAATTTATAAAAAACGCTATATTATAGTGCTCTAATGTTTGTTTCCAAAAAACTATAATAAAGATAAAAATAAATAAGTGTTTATTGAACTATGTCATTATATTCGTTTATTACATTCCCTTGTGTCTGACATAATGTAAACTGGCTTGTGTTATTCGAATCAGCTGTAAGTGTGAAATATCAGAAGTTTGGGCAATAGATAATCAAGAGTGCCAGGAATATTAAACAGGGGTGTTAAAATAAATATACTGTGGAAACAAAACTGCCTTACATTGCCCTGTAGGCTCGCAGCGCTGTGCGTGCTTTTGTATGTGTTTTCTCCACAGTTAACTGCTGCAGTGAAGACGGGAGCAGAAGACGAACAGCTTAAAGTTGTTTATATCGTTAACTTTTTAAAATTTATCAGTTTTGCTAGAAAGTCAGAGGAAGGGATTCTGGTTTGTTATTTCGCCGATGATTACTTTTCGGATTATTTTAAACGGATTACTGGAGTGTCTGTAAAGGGTAAGGCTTTACGCATCAGGAAGGTAAATGATATTAATAGTTTAGATGGCTGCGAGGTGCTATATGTCGATGTCATGCATGATGAGAATGCACAGGCACTGCTACAGGTGGCAAGAAATGAAGGCATCCTTGATATTGGTAATGGCGACGATTTTGTAGACAATGGAGGACTGATCAGTTTTAGTGTGCAGGGCAACCAGCTTGGATTCAGTATTAATCTACAACAGGCTAAAGTGAAGGGGTTCCAGTTTAGTGCGAGCCTGCTGGATCTGGCCTACAAAGTTGTTTATTGAATTTAGTCTCGTTACTTTTTAATGGGTGCGATTATTCATTCACAGACCATACATGCTGTAACCTGAAGCTTTCTGTCAGGTGAATTTACTTAATCAAATATATACCTGAGCTGTATCACTTTGTTGTGATCTGCGCATGGTGTAATCTTGCTCTGTCGTAAGGACTGATAGCGATTCGAATTTCAGAAAGGTAAGCGTCATGAATATTGGTACACCATTATCGCCAGTTGCCACACGGGTTATGTTACTTGGGGCTGGTGAGCTTGGCAAAGAAGTCATTATTGCGTTACAGCGTCTTGGAGTTGAAGTCATTGCGGTGGATCGCTATGAAAATGCACCAGGACATCAGCTGGCGCATCGCGCCCATGTTATAGATATGACGGATGGTGAGGCCCTTCTGTCACTGGTGAAAAAAGAGCGGCCACACCTGATTGTGCCCGAGATTGAGGCCATTGCTACCGACATGCTGGCAGTCATAGAAGAAGAGGGGCTGTCCGAAGTGATTCCGACTGCACGAGCTACACAGCTGACGATGAACCGTGAAGGTATTCGGCGACTGGCTGCGGAAGACCTGAAACTGGATACTTCAGACTATGTCTTTGCCGACAGCTATGAAGAGCTAAAACAGGCCGCTGAACTGATTGGCTTTCCCTGCATCGTCAAGCCGGTAATGTCATCGTCGGGTAAGGGGCAGTCGCGACTCGAGTCTTTAGCAGATGTTGAACTGGCCTGGGAATATGCGATGAGTGCGGGTCGTGTTAATCATGGCCGGGTGATCGTTGAGAGCCTGGTAGACTTCGATTATGAAATTACCCAGCTGACGGTGCGTGCACTCAATGCAGACGGGCAGGTTGAAACTCACTTCTGTGCACCAGTGGGGCATATCCAGAAAGATGGTGATTATGTCGAAAGCTGGCAGCCACAAGCAATGTCAGATGAGGCGCTGGAACGTGCACGCGAGATCGCGCATAAGGTCACTGAGGCACTGGGTGGGAGAGGTATTTTCGGTGTCGAGCTGTTTGTAAAAGGCGATCAGGTATATTTTAGTGAGGTGAGTCCTCGTCCTCATGACACAGGGCTGGTTACACTGATAACCCAGTGGCAGTCTGAATTTGCCCTGCATGCACGTGCGATTCTTGGTCTGCCGGTTGATACTACATTACGTTGTGAAGGTGCCAGTGCGGTTATTTATGGTGGAGTCGACTCTACCGCTGTTAGCTTTTCTGGCCTGGAGCAGGCCCTGAGTGTTGCGACCAGTGAAATACGCCTGTTTGGCAAGCCCGAATCATTCGTTACACGACGTATGGGCGTGGCTCTTGCCAGTGGCAGTACTATTGATGAGGCGCGGGGCAGGGCACGACTGGCTGCTTCAAGAGTAAAGGTGCATACGCCCTGAGCCGGAGAGTTGCTTGAGCGGCATTTTTATTTGGCGATGCACTACACTTAAGTTTATATATTTTTCTATTCTAAAGGCTGTTTTGTAAATGAGTTCTAAACCATCCTCCGCAGCCCGGCCGGATCTGGACTGGAGTCAGGTAAAGGAAACTGTACTGATGCTTAAACTGGCTGCAGCCCAGGTTAAGTTTTCCCTTCAGGATGGAGATAGCTCAGTGAATGTGCTCACCGATTCCTTCACCAGTATGGCTAGCGGCATCGCTGAAATCGAGAAAGCGACGGCTGGCCTGTTCGAGACCTGTGCAGTAGAGGATAATCAACGACAGGTGATTGAGCAGCATTGTCAGAAAATTGCTGAAAAAATGCACGGTGCGATTATCGCTTTCCAGTTCTATGACCTGCTGGTACAGCGCCTGGGTCATGTTGTTACGGGCTTGTCTGA
>JBFHVK010000304.1:0-3406 GCA_041589615.1 Gammaproteobacteria bacterium
ATTCTCGACACCATGATAAAGATTATTCTTTATTCGATATGCCACACCATCCATTTCAGGCCAATGTAAACTTTTAGAATCAAGCATAAGTAATTCAATTAAGCACAGCTCCTTGCTACGTTTACTATTCTGCATAAGGCGAAGAGCACTATCCAGAAATACATCGGGCATAAGGTTCGAGATATTACCAATATCAATAAATTCACTTCTATCGACAAAACGCACTTCTAGCATGTTTGCCACACATGCATCGTAGTCAGGTTCATTATCCACTGGCACTAGCCACCATACTGGATATTTGCCTGCAAGCAAAACAGACTCCGCATAAAACTGCTCAACAAAAAAAGCGACATCAATATCTGTTGCATGTTTTTTAATATCCAGCCTGAATTTCTTTTCTGATGTAACAATAAAAATAATTTTACAGTTTCGTGCAATATACCACCTTGATAATCTGTCCGCCTTAAGTGAAATTTCATGAAACTGCCTGTCGTTTAAATTTTCACTACAGAAAATCCAGCAAAAGCAGCGATCATCAATAATCTGCTGCTGAAAATATATTGCATCAATTGCGGCACGCCCTGGTGCTGCTTCTCGCTCATACCTGAATTTATTGTTTAGTTTTCGCGCCTCATACAGCAGGCTTTTTTCAGGGATATACCCATGTACACCCACAGGAACATCGTTACCACTATACCCTGGTAACAATCTATGATTTAAATGAAGAAACAGGGGAATGAAATGTATAAGATGGACTTTTTCTACATCTAGCCGCTGTGACATACTGGAATACTGCTTCTTATTCCAGCGAAAAAAAGCTTCTCTACTATCAGCTACAGGTATTATTCGTTCAAACTGAGTCATCAAGATACCTTGATACCCTGGCCCTGAATTCATCTGGCTTAAACGGCTTTGCTATATAGTCGCTAGCCCCCGCAAGCAGTGATTTTTTCACATCAACCGCATCTGTACTGGACGTAATCATCACAATTGGTGTTTTTTTCCATTCTGCTTTACTTCTGATTTTCGTTACCAGTTGTATACCATTAAAATTGGGCAAGCCTATATCCATAAATATAAGCCTGGGTGGTAACATGCTATTTAACAGATTACTTGCAGTCAGACCGTCATCGACTTCACTCACTTCCACCTTGAAGGGGCTGAGTAACCGTCTTACCATCTGCCTTATTACCGGGTCATCATCGATGAGCAGTACAGACTTCTGTTTCAGGTATGGAATAAGATAACGAGAAAATGCTTCCGATGTATATGGTTTAACGGTAAAACCACTTGCTCCATTGTTTCTGGCATTCTGAATCGCTGTTTTATTCTCTGCGCTACTGACTACCATCATAATATAGGCATTACTGCTAGCCTCTTTTTTTCGAAGCTCACGACATAGCTCATATCCATTTGAATCTTCAAGCTTGTTATCGATAATAATGAGTGTAATACAGTCACTTTTTTCACCCGTATATGAATCAACTATTTCCCTGGCCTGCTCAGCTGTTCTGGCAAGTTCAATCGACTGAAGACCAAACTCCTCGAAACGCTGTTTTACACTTATAACTGAAGACCTGTCAGAATCTATGACTAATATCATTATGCTTTCACTTCTTTATATTTTTCTGGCTCATCGACCTTGCTGAGAATAAGTGCCCCTAGAACAAATAACACAAGTATCGATAGTATTGAATAACGGTGATTCTCTGTCAGCAAAGCGACACCACCCATTAATACTGGGCCAATTATCGCAGCAGACTTGCCTAACATATTATAGATTCCAAAATATTCAGCTGCATGTCCCTCGGGAATAAGCCGTGCATAATATGACCGGCTCATCGCCTGCACACCACCCTGCACAAGACCAATTATAATCGCCAGCATATAAAAATCACTTACAGACACCATGCTGTATCCATATAATGTGACCATCCCATATATGGCGATGCCTACCATCAGAGACAGCTTCACACCATAGTGATGGCCTATATACCCATATACTATAGCGGCAGGGAAACCCACAAATTGAGTTATTAATAATGCTGCAATTAAATCCGATGAATCAAAACCGATTGCCATGCCATAGTCCACTGCCATTCGTATAATGGTGTCGACACCGTCAATATATATCCAGTAGGCGATTAGAAACAGTCGTGTCTGCCGATGGGAAAAAACCCGTCGAAAAGCTGCCAGTGTATGCCTGAATACAGATCCACGAGGGCTGGCATTATTCATAGCCTGCCTGTCATGAGTCCATATTGCGAGAGGCAAACTGAATACCAGCCACCAGATAGCAACCAGCATAAAGCACATTAGAACAATCTCGATACTACTATCATATCCCAGCAACTCAGGCTGCTGACTTAAATACACACAGAGCATGAGAGATAAACCACCGCCCAGATATCCCAGGCCATAGCCCAGTCCCGACACTTTATCGACCTGTGAGCTATCACTCACCGATACAATTAATGCATCATAAAATACATTGGCTGTCATAAAACCTATGACGGCCACAATGTATAATACCAGTACCATCTGCCAGTCTCCCTGATGGCCACCTGATAACATTGCAGTACTGATAACGCCTATCAGCATGAATGCAAGTAACAATGGCTTCCTCATTTTATACTCATCAGCCAGCGTTCCCATAAATGGAGCAATACACACCACAACGAGGCTTGCTACTGCATTTCCAACACCTAGCCAGAAAGTATTTTCTGAGGCACTCAGGGTCGATGCCCAGTAAGATTTGAAGACAACAGGAAAAAAACCTGCAATAACAACTGTAGCGAATACAGAGTTTGCCCAGTCATACATTGCCCAGCCTAGTATTGCTTTGTTTCGATACATATCTTGTAATGAAATTTCCTGTTCGCCAATGCACTAACATCATGTATTACTAATTGCTGATATATAGCATTTTTTCGACTGTTTAATGGTAAGTCTGTTTATTATTTTGTATAAAGGCTAATATACTTTATCTTTGTCACAGCCAGCAAACACAATCGAATTCTATGAATAAAACATTTCTTATTTTCCTGATGATTGGCACCGCAATGATGATTGCAGTGATCGGGCAACATACACCAAAAGTTCAGCTCGACTACATGCCATGGCAAATTGATATACTGGATGACGGTACTTCACGCGCTTTCGGCATAACGCTTGGAAAAACCACCGTACAGGAAGCTAACCAGATCTTTGCCAATTTTGCCGAGACACGGTTGTATAGTGAGCCATCAGGTGCTGAAGTATTAACACATCGCCTCGTAGCACGATACAACCAGCTGACTATAGGTGGATTAGTCGCTGAAATTCAGCTCGACTACCAGATTAAAAAAAGTGATTTACAGAGCATTTACAAGAAATTAACAAGTGCGGATAGCAATAATGATCCAGC
>JBFHVK010000305.1:0-3405 GCA_041589615.1 Gammaproteobacteria bacterium
AAAGGACTCTATTTGTTATCGCCTCTGAATCTGGCGTGGGCTTTCACTGGCTAGGCAAGTTCAAGCAAAACAAATATGAAGACCCTGGTGTTTCTAAAGTTCAAAAACTCTACAGATACCTGAGTAAGTCTATTTAAACCTCCCGTATTAACTACGGGTTTTTATTTGACCTTATTAGGCATAGCGAACGCAAGCGAAGGAGCGAGCGAACATGAGCAACCAATTACAAATAAACATGGGGTTAAGGAGTACGCGGGAAATTATCCCCGTAAATCCTCAGTTAGTTGCTAACTGCAAACACTATGTAGATGCGGTCTTTTTGTGTATGAGTCTTTCAACCAATGGCTGGTCACAAGCTGAGTGGGCTAAACAGCTTGGTTATAAATCAGCCGGTTCATTTAGTGAGATTCTAAACAGATTCAAAGGCGACACAGAAAACAAGCGCCCTAAGTTTTTTGACAACGAGAAACAGGGACTAATTCAAAGGCTGGCAGGTAATAGCGCAATACAGCAATGGACAGAGATGGAATTATTCGGGCAACTAAATTGCCAGCGGTCGCCAAGCATGGAAAAAGAAATGCTTGAAAGGCGCATAAGAGAAATTGAGCAGTTAGAGGCTACAGCATGAATGACCACGAACTAACAGAATTAGCAGTTCTAGCCGCACGTAGAGCGATAGAGGCGGGACTATCAAGCCTACCCATAGATGTACTAGTCGAGGCCTATAAAAACGCTTACAGAGCCATCTATGAACAAGCAGCTTGAAAAACTACTCAACGAAATTCAGGAGAATATGGATAGAGAAATCCAGATTAATTGCTGGCATGAAGCGATGTACTCAACCAATGATTTAGTTGAAGCGGTTAAGTACCTGGATATAGCTATGAAGCTATGCAGTGAAAGGCCCATTTACATGATTGATGTCATGGAAGAAGCAAAGATAGAGCGAATTTTAAACAATTAAAAACGCCCTAGCTGGTTGAGAGCATAGGGCGAAGACAAATAAAAATTATAGGTTAATTATAAATGATTAAATACAGAAAAGTAAAGTGCATGATCTGGAACGACAATAAGTTTCCGTTCCTAGATGATGATACTCAGCTTGTTTGGTTTCATGCCTATACGTGTCCTTTTTCAAATGGATTAGGCATGTTTTTGGCTTCTGTTGAGGCTCTAGCTGCTAACAAAAGATGGTCTGTTGAACGTTACAGCAAAGGTTTCGAGAACCTTATAGCAAACGATTTCATAAGGTTTGATGAGGGTTATCAGGTGGTATGGTTTCCTAAGTTTTTAATGCACAACAAACCAGAAAACCCAAACAGCTTAAAGGGGTTACTTAAGTTCTGGTCTGACATTCCAGAGTCACCACTAAAAACTGAGTTTTATCATACACTTGGCGCACTTTGCAACGAATGGGGCGATAATTTTGTAAAGGTATTCGAAACGTTACCGAAACGTTACCCCAAACCTATTCGAAACACAGAGACAGAAACAGAGACAGATACAGATACGGAAACAGAGAATTCCCCTTACCAAGAAAGTAAATTAATTAATATTAATACTAGTAATTCTGGGGGTGCGTTTTGAATTTACGTGATTACCAGAGTGAGGCAGTCAACAGTTTACGCAGAGCAGTCAGCAAAGGCTCAAAAAGGCCATTATTGCAATTACCCACTGGCGGGGGGAAAACACACATCGCAATGGCAATTATCAAATCGGCTGTTGATAAATTTAAGAAGGTTTTGTTTTTGGCTCCACGTAGAGAATTGATTTATCAGGTTTCGGAAAAGTTGACCTGGTTTGGAATTAGTCATGGCGTGATTATGGCCGGTGAGCCTCGCAATATGTTTGCCGATGTTCAAGTTGCAAGCATGGACACGTTACACGCAAGGGCAATTAGAAGCGAACGCATGAACATGCCAGAAGCCGATATTGTGATGGTTGATGAGGCGCATCTAAGCATAGCCGCAACACGCAAGGAAATTATTGAAAGCTATCCAGACGCGATAATCATCGGCTTAACAGCAACACCCGCAAGGGGTGACGGTAGAGGGCTAGGCGAGATTTACGATGATTTAATTTTAAGCTGGCCTATCAGAAAACTAACAGATGCCGGATATCTAGCGCCGGTTAAATATTACGCACCCAGCAAACCAGACCTTGAAGGATTGAAACTTAACAAAGATGGCGACTACGTTGTCAGGGGGTTAGGTGAAGCTGTAGACAAACCGGAACTTGTTGGTGATATCGTGCATAACTGGTTCAGGATAGCGAAGGATAAAAAAACAGTTGTCTTTTGTACGACTAGGGCGCATTCACGCCATATCTGCGACGAGTTTAAAAGCAGAGGCATAAAAGCTGAGCATCTTGACGGAGAGACGCCACTAGAAAAACGAAAAGCAATTCTAGCCAGAGTTGAATCAGGCGAAACACAGGTTTTGTGTAACGTGTTTGTTGCAACATACGGGCTAGATATTCCAAGTTTAGAATGCGCGGTACTCGCAAGACCCACAAAAAACATAGCGCTGTACCTGCAAACAGTCGGAAGGGTTTTAAGAATAAACGAAGGCAAAACAGAAGCGATTGTCATAGATCATTCTGGCGCTGTTGATGAACATGGGTTTGTTGATGACTTCATCCCGTGGTCACTAGATTCAGAAACCAGCGTGAAGGAACGCAAAGAGCAGGCAAAGAAAGAAAAGCAAGAACCCAAAGAAATAACCTGTGCAGATTGCGGCACTGTTTTCAAATCATCAAGGATTTGCCCAGAGTGTGGTCACGAAATGATACCGCCTAGTGAAGACGTGCCAACACATCAAGCAGACTTACAGGAAATAAAGCGAGAGCAAAACAAACTCAAGCGGGAAATGACATGGGAAGAAAAAATAAACTTTTTCGGCCAATTAAAAAAATACTGCATTCAAACAGGCAAGCGCGAGGGATGGGCTGCACACAAATGGCGCGAGAAGTTCGGAACATGGCCGAACGATAAAAGACTGAAAGAAGCTAGACCAGTTGAAATAACGCCGGAGGTGGCAGGCTGGATAACTTCAAGAAACATAGCTTATGCAAAGAGGGCCGAAGCATGAAATTAAAAGATCAAGCACACGGCAAATGGGAAGGCATCCTTTTACAACTAGGCATAGGAAGCGAATTCCTAAAAAACAAGCACGGCCCATGCCCTGTATGCGGCGGAAAGGATCGCTTTAGATTCGACAATAAGAACGGCTATGGTGAGTACTACTGCGAACAGTGTAGACCTGGTGACGGTATTGATTTGCTAATGAAGTTTCACGGCTGGGACTTTAAAAAAACAGCTAAGGAAATAGAAAAGATAATCGGCGTTGTTGAGTTCACGCCAGCTAAACCAAAAAAAGACCCATTACCAAAACTTAAGAAAATATC
>JBFHVK010000306.1:0-3393 GCA_041589615.1 Gammaproteobacteria bacterium
AATATCACAGCTTAATGCAACACAGCCAGATTTCTGGCAGAAACTGGACCAGACCCTGGCATGGGAATCGGTATCAGATGAGCAGGTGTTCAATACTGTAAATGGTATCCTGAATGATATTAAAAAACGTGGTGATGCTGCTGTTATCGAATACACCAATAAATTCGATCGCCTGAATGTTTCATCCATGTCCGAGCTGGAAGTTCCACGTGCCAGGCTTGAGGCTTCGCTGGAAAAAATTTCTACTGAACATCGCCAGGCACTGGAAAAAGCAGCCGAGCGAGTACGTGCTTATGCGCAGCATCAGAAAATGGAATCCTGGTCGTATACTGAAGCCGACGGCACATTGCTAGGGCAGCAGGTTACACCGATGGATCGAGCAGGGTTGTATGTACCCGGTGGTAAGGCAGCTTACCCGTCGTCTGTCATTATGAATGCGGTGCCTGCAAAAGTAGCCGGTGTACCGGAACTGATTATGGTTGTACCTACGCCTGATGGTGAAGTGAATGACCTGGTGTTTGCAGCAGCGGCGATTGCCGGAGTAGACAGGGTGTTTGCTATCGGCGGTGCGCAGGCAGTAGCTGCACTGGCTTATGGAACTGAAACTATTCCCCGTGTCGATAAGATAGTGGGCCCGGGAAACATCTATGTTGCTACGGCAAAACGTATGGTATTTGGTGCGGCTGGTATTGATATGATTGCAGGGCCATCAGAAATCTGTGTGGTATGTGATGGTAAAACTAATCCAGACTGGATTGCCATGGATCTGTTCTCGCAGGCCGAGCACGATGAAGATGCACAGTCTATTCTGGTTTGTCCTGATGCAGATTATATTGAACAGGTTAAAGCCAGCATCGAAAAACTTCTGCCTGAAATGCCGCGTGCCGAAATCATTAAAAAATCATTAACGGATCGAGGCGTGCTGATCGAAACAGCCAGTATGGAAGAAGCCATAGAGGTTGCAAATTATATTGCACCGGAACACCTCGAGCTTTCAATGGATGACGCTCGCGAATGGGCGAATAAAATTCGTCATGCGGGTGCCATTTTCATGGGGCGTTATACTGCTGAAGCGCTGGGTGATTATTGTGCTGGCCCCAATCATGTACTGCCTACTTCGCGTACTGCGCGCTTTTCATCACCGCTTGGAGTATATGATTTTCAGAAGCGTTCTAGCCTGATTGACTGTTCTGCAGAAGGAGCATCGGTGTTGGCAAAAACAGCCTCCGTTCTGGCGCATGGTGAAGGTCTTACCGCTCACGCACGCTCGGCAGAGTATCGCATTAAAGATTAATTTTTAGCGCGATGTTATGGTGCAATTTGCCCGGGGACAGAACTTCAGTTCTGTACCCTGTAGTAAGTCCACGAGAATTAACGAAGTCACTTTCAGAGCATGAGAACTGGTCGAGAAAAAGTAACGGGTTCTAATGCGTATGGTGGTATCAATACAGAGGACAGAACTGAAGTTCTGTCCCCGAGTGTGTCATACTTGTGTTGAATATAAAAAAATAGAGTAATAATGCTGTGGGTGATGTCGTTCCATTTAAAAAAGTAAAAGCCTCAGAAAAGCATAAAGGACATACTTTATGTAAGCGTGGTTTTCATAAGTGGGAAATTGAAAAAGAGCAGCAGTTTGATACTAAAAAAGGAAAATTAGTAACAGTGTATAAGTGCGTGCGTTGTGGAATAACTAAAAATACATTGAAATAAGTTTTCACCTCCTTGTCCCGATAAAATTTATTTTTACAAATTTATCTATATGAAAAATATTCAGCATTTCGTGATTACAAAATTCAATTTAAAGATTCCTGGTGGGTTCTCAACTGATAAAAGTGGTGTGGAGACGCGATCTGATGACTGGTTGAATCATCGTTTTGATTTGTTTGAAAAGTATTGTCTTCCATCGCTTGCGGCGCAGAAGAATAAAGATTTTTTATGGCTGTTGTTTTTTGATGAATCCACAAGTAATGAGTGTCGTAGAAGAATAGAAAAAGCAAAAGAAATGTGTCCTCAAATTAGAGCTTTTTTTATTGATGGTTTTGATATGATGCCCTCAATATCTGGCTTGATAGGTCATGATTGCGAAATATTAATCACTACGCGCATAGATAATGATGATGCCTTCAGGGATGATGCGCTTGAGGTTATAAGAGGTTATTCGCAGGGTTTGCAGCATGATTTATGTGTAAATCTGCGTTTCGGCTTCTCATATGATGGCACATATGCAGAAGTCTTCTCTCAAAAATATAATCCGTTCAGCTCATTAATAGAATTCAGAAAACCCGAAGGTTTTAAGACAATTATTGGTTTGAATCATGGGAAAATACATCAGCTGGCTAAAGTTAAACAGGTTAAAACCGGGCCACACTGGTTAATGGTTGTACATGATAGGAATGTGGCTAATCGAATGCCGGATGATTACAGGCATTATAGTTTATGGAAATGGCGCCGGTTGAGGCGTTATGTAAAGAAATATTTACTACATAAGTTGCGTAGAATGTTCTGGCCTGCTGATTTTAAAAAGAAGTACAAAATAGAAGAGCTTGTGCCTCATTTTCATGTAAAACCAGACTGATGCACCTGTCCAGCGGTGCGTCAGCCGGATGTTTTCTAATTGTTAACTTACAGTGATTTTTCTTGGCTTGGCTGCTTCCTGTTTAGGGATGCTCACCGTTAATACGCCGTGATCACACTTTGCTTCGATTGCATCAGGGTTGACACCTTCAGGCATGGTGAATCGACGATAGAATACACCGTGTTTTCTTTCAATGCGTTTAAAGCCTTCCTGTTCAGTTTTTAATTCAGAGTTTCTTTCTCCCTTGATGCTAAGAATTCCATTTTCCATATGCACATCGATATCCTCCGGGTTAACGCCGGGGATGTCTGCGATCAGTAAATACTGATTGTCTTCTTCCTTTATATCTACGGCTGGCATCCAGTCGCTAGTGACTACATCACTATTGTCATCTGCCTTTTCCTTGTAGTTGTGCATACGATTCATTTCGTTCTGCAGCTGGTCGAAAACACTCCATGGGTTGTAGTGTGTAAGATTCATGTTCGTTTCTCCAAATATATTAAAATTCGTTTGCCGAATGTCTGGCTTGATAAATAGATGTGGATGGAAAACTGGATTTCAAGAGAAAAAAATTTTTAATTTGAGTGAGAGCAGGAAATTCCAGTTATTCATTCAAAGTGATATTTGCTGCTTTTTATGTGGGAATAAAAAAACACTTCAGGTTCATCTCTGGGCGATAAATTCTGCTATTATGCGTTTTTAATTGAACCCAGAGATAGACGACAGATGTCAGATTTGATTCGCAAGGAAATTCAGGCACTAAAAGCCTATCATGTTGCCGACCCCGGTGACATGATCAAACTGGATGCGATGGAAAA
>JBFHVK010000307.1:0-3367 GCA_041589615.1 Gammaproteobacteria bacterium
AGAACTGTCAGAATGACAAGATCCGCCCACAACGCGGTAAGTTTCAACACTCTGAAAGAGTAATAAAACACGCTTTCTCCTTAATAATTTATATAAAAGTTTATATGAGCCCTGATTATTCACCAAGTATAGAACAATTATTCATGCAGCTTTTATTTGACCTGCTGACAGACAGTTGATAACTTGCGTCTAATTCCACCGTAGACATCAAAATGAAAATAAAAATATTAAAACTACTAGTACTTTTACCCTGTTTTATTACGGGCTGTGCAAGTATTGACGGCCCTGCAGCTGCCCATGATCCACTGGAACGTTATAACCGTGCAGCATTTGCTTTCAATGATAATGTAGACCAGTACGTTCTTAAACCAGTTGCACAAGGTTATGATACTGTTACACCAGCCCCGATACAGAAGGGCATTAGTAACTTTTTCAGCAATATTGATGATGTGATTGTGATTTTCAATGACCTGCTACAACTTAAATTTGCTCAATTTGCCTCTGATACGGGACGACTGATCATAAATACAACCCTCGGACTGGGTGGCCTTATCGACTGGGCATCTGATATGGGGCTGGAAAAACACAATGAGGATTTTGGCCAGACACTAGGCTATTGGGGAGTTCCTGAAGGCCCCTACTTTGTTGTTCCTTTCCTTGGCCCTAGCACCATTCGAGATGTCAGTGGTGACACCGTTGACACAGCTGAATTTGACCCGATCTGGCAACAGGTTCATGAAGGGTTCCCTTCAGTACGACGCGATGAATCGACATCATGGAGCCTGAGGGCTGGCAAGGCTATTGATACACGAGCATCCCTGCTCAAAGCAGAGAAAATCCTTGATGAGGCTGCGCTGGATCGCTACACATTTATTCGTGAAGCCTATCTTCAGCGACGACTCAACCTGGTACATGATGGTAACCCACCACAGCAGGAACCAGTTTTTGACGAAGCCGAGCTATTTGACTTTGAGGAACCGGGTAAAAAACCTGAGTAAATCAGGGCATGTTCTCTTCAAGGAATTTCTGGTAGTTCTCTGCACTGATAATCTGCGTACCATCGCAGTTAAACTGCATTCTCACCAGATCCTGCACAATACACACGGTTATATTTCTAAGGTAAAAATCGGGTAAATCACGCATCACCCTGATTGATGTCATGATACTGTGAATTTCATCCCGGGTCATTGGCTCCCAGGTTTCATGACGTTTGGTAAAGATATTTTTCCAGTAGCCCGGTATTTTATCGAACAACCGGCTTGCCTTAATCGAATCATAGATATCCCTCATCGCCTGAATTTTGTCTTCATAGCTAATGCTCGGGAAATGTCGTTCTATATAATCCTTATCAGCCAGCTTCTCTGATGCATGGATTTCCTGACGCAGGGGATCAAATATAGAGTGAGTGCGGATCTCGCCACTATTGAATCCGATAAAAATACGGTAGGTACTGCGATTCAGCAATAGCTCTTCCAGGTTTTCCAGCAGCGGCCCAATCACCTTGTCTACCGGACTTTCATAACGTTTGCGCTGCAAGCTTGTTTCGCGAAGTGAAGGGTCGCCCTTAATACCAATCTGCAGACTGTTCTTGTTTAGCCCCGTTGCACTTACGATGCTTTCCCGCAACACCAGCTCTTCTAGCTCGTTATCGCAGGGCACACATTTTGCGCCATTGTCTTCTGTAACCACTGAACGTGTATTCCTTAACTGGAATTTAGCTGCCACCGGATTACACTCGTCATCCTGCAGAAAGCCAAACTATTAAATATCAGTCGCGGAATATATCATATAGTGTGTTAAAGATTTATGAACTAGGACAAGGGCTGATTATATTCTTCACTGAAACTGCTTATTAATGCTACCCAGTCTGCATAATCCGTTGCATAAGCATCTTCCAGCTCGATCCCCACCTGATAATTTGCCGATTCACCAGCCATTTCATAACACCAGCACACGTGTCCTCGCAGGTAATATTTAGTATCTAACCCGTCAAAAGCGGCCCATAGATCTACCTGGCTATTCACTGCTACTTCAGTATCCATCTCTACCCTCATACCACTGGCAGAAGCATCGCAGCTATGGCAATAGACGGTTCTCGACGAAAAATCCGTGCTTTCACTTGCCGACAGTATCTGCACGAACAGTCGGTCATGTCGAATATAGCGGACAGCTCCGCGCCTGTTATTGTGCTCATCCATCTACTGATTTTAGACCAATATTCAGATACTATAAGCGACCACTATTCATTACATATTACTCTATGCAACAGCCTTACCAGCAGCAGAAGAAAATGGGCTCCATCATGATTGCCTTGATGTGGCTGGGCATCTTTATCCTTCTGGGGCTGTTTTTTTCGGAAATTCTCGACCGTCAACATAACCCAAACCAGTCCGTGCAAACCGCCCTGCTTGAAGGCAATATCAGGCAGCTCCAGCTGCAACGCAATAAGCAGGGACATTATGTAGCCAACGGCAGCATTAACTCACAGCCAGTTGTCTTTATGCTTGATACCGGCGCAACTGATGTATCCATACCACTTTCCATAGCTCATCGCCTGCACCTTAAACATGGCCCCAAAGCTATCTACCAGACGGCGAATGGCCCTGTTGAAGTATCATTGACTCGCCTTGAACAGATATCTCTGGGTGAAATTACCCTGTATGACGTCCGTGCTACTATTAACCCGGGCTTTCAAAGTGACCAGATACTACTGGGCATGAGCTTTCTCAAGCACCTAGAGTTCAGTCAACGTGGCAACACACTCACCCTGAGACAATATCCAGGCGGTCTATAATTATGAATTACTGCAGTCATTGCGGCGCAGCCGTTACACAGAAAGTTCCCTCCGGTGATAACCGACCACGTTTCGTATGTACCGAATGTGACACTGTGCATTACCAGAATCCACGCATCATTGCCGGCTGCATAGCCGAACATGACAATAAAATTTTACTATGCAAACGCGCCATTGAACCCCGTTATGGATTATGGACATTACCCGCTGGTTTTATGGAAAACCAGGAAACAACTGTTGAAGCTGCTGCGCGTGAGTCATACGAAGAAGCGCATGCCAGGATCAGTGATATGCAATTATACTGCACCTATAGTATCCCTCATATTTCCCAGGTTTATATGATGTATCGAGGCACGCTTGTAGATGGCTTTTCCCAGGCCGGAGAGGAGAGCCTGCAAACAGACTTATTTGATGAAGCTGATATTCCCTGGGCCGAACTGGCATTTCCCGTTATCAGTGAGAGCCTTAAATTATATTTTGCTGACAGAAAAGCAGGTTCATTCCCTGTTCGCAACGGTGAAATATATCGCGACGAAAGCCAGAAAATCGTTATTGTGAATTACTGATTTTACT
>JBFHVK010000308.1:0-3366 GCA_041589615.1 Gammaproteobacteria bacterium
ACCCAGGTGGAGTTTTACCAGGTCCGAAATGTCCTGATTATCTTCAACAACAATAACTGTTTTATTTCTCATGACTGTTAGAAGGCTGCATTGTATAAGTGTTTATACAATGCAGCGTGTCCCTTTATTGAATTAGAGTGCGGTGACTACAATCTTCAGCGAAGGGTTGTCGAACCTGTCAGCCGAACTCAGGGTGGAAATCATATGACCATCGTCAGATGAAACCACTCCACTGTGCAGGGTGACAACTGCTGTAACGTCATCTCGAGTAGCATTGTAGCCTTCACCACCATCTGCAGGACCGGGTATTGTTCCCGTAAGCTCGCTGTTTAACTCGGTACCTGCATCATAGGTATGGCTGTAATATACAGTGCTTTGACCGGGCTTCAGTTCGCTAAGTTCAATTGCATTAATACCGCTAAAGCCATCGTTAGTATTCACCAGCATACCGGCTACTGAGAGTCGGTTGAAACCTCCACGGGTTGTCGTAAGGCTGAAGTCTATGCTCGCACCAGGTGCCAATGGTGCATCGGCCTGGTATTGCGGATTGCTATCACGTAATGCCAGAAGTGCGCTGCCATCACCGCCTTCGGCCATACGCTCGAGCGCATCGGATGCAGCTTCGCCTATTTTCCACAGACTGAAATCGGCCTTGTGCAATAGCGCAATCGGAGGTGAAACTGGCTGGCCATGGGTGATGTTGGTAATGCTTACCTGGTATTCCCGGGGGCTGTTATTACAGGCCATCAGGCTACCCATGAGAAGTGCCAGTGAACTCAGCTTGAGCAGGTCAGGAGAATGAAAAGATTTCATATTACTTCTCCTGCTTAACTTCAATCACCAGGCGAGCAACCGGATTTAACCAGCGATGGATACGGCTGTCGAGGTCGCTGATACCGCCTGTTGCATCCGTATCACCAATGACACCACGGTGAATATGTACAGATGTGTTGCTTTCAAAGTTGATGACACCACTTGCACCGGTTCCACCCTGGCCGAGTGGGTCAGCGGGTACGCCAGGAGCACCTGGTGCGCCCGCACCATTGATGATTTCATCATTGGCTTCAGTACCGGCATCATAGCCGTTCAGGTAATAGGTATAAGTGCCTTTCTTTTTGGGGATTGGTAATGCATCAAGGCCAACAAAGCCGTCATTGGTGGGAAGTATCATAGCGGCCATCGACAGATAATCGTTGTCATTCTGGGTCGTCATATCGAAACTTACGCTCTGGCCTGGTGCCATCAAACCACCCGCAGGATTTTCCGTGGTATCAGCATTGAGTGCATTCATTTCGTTTACCAGTCCTGAAATGTCACCGCCTTCAGCCATTGCCTGCAGGCTGCCGGATGCTGCCGTGTTCACCTCAAACAGATGTTGTCCTTCACTATGGGCACTGACAATCAGAGGCGTAAAGTGACTGCCATGGGTAAGGTTGGTGAATTGTATGTTCAGGTCCTGAGCCATGGCAGGATTCAGTACAGTTGCCATCATGGGGCTGGCAGATGCTATGGACAGGGCGATTATCAGTTTTTTCATCTTTAGTTCCTCGGGTTTATTAAAATGTACCGCAGAAACAGGATGCATCAGAGATATCAAACAAAGGTCACGTATTTCTCACAAAAGATTAACATCTGTCCAGCAGCCAGACTCACAGGCTTACCAGATTCACAGGCTTTAGTGAGCCGTTGCCTTTATACCCGGGTGCTTTTCCATTAAAATTAGTGATTTGTAATATTCAGAATAAAACCAGCTTAGTCTCGCCAAAAGTTAAACAATTGGCGGTATACAGTCCGCATGTTTTAATCTGTTAATTTAAAGGCGACTGCCTCCTTGGATGCACCACAAACTCTATCGTCGGTACTCATCATTGGCCTGCTCAGCAGCCTGCACTGTATCGGTATGTGTGGCGGCATTATGGGAGCGCTGAGCCTGAGCCTGCCGCCAGAAGTACGCGAGAACCGCATCCGACTGGGTTTGTTCGTGAGTGCATATAACCTCGGTAGAGTAGCCAGCTACATGCTTGCAGGTGCCCTGGCGGGTGTTTTTGGCGTTGAAATACTCGGCATACTGGGGCTGGATGACGATACGGCGCATCGTTTACTGAGAATATTTGGTGCGGTCTTTATTATTCTCATCGGCTTATACCTGGGTGGCTGGTTTCCACAACTGATCAGGCTCGAAAAGCTTGGGCAACCCGTGTGGAGGAGGGTCGAGCCGGTCGCGCGCCGCTTGATGCCCGTCAAGACTCCCGCGCAGGCTTTGCTGTACGGTATGCTCTGGGGCTGGTTGCCCTGTGGGCTGGTATATGTCGTGCTGTTAATGACGGTGACATCAGGCTCTGCAACACAGGGCGCATTAACGATGGCGGCCTTCGGGTTGGGTACATTGCCTGCGATGTTATCAGCGGGTGTGATGCTGGGCTGGGTCAGGCGTCTGGGGCAATCGAGGCGCACTCGACAATTTATCGGGGCGGCTCTGGTGATAAGCGCAATCATCAGTCTGTTTCTGGGTGGTGCGGATGGTGGTCATGAACATCAGCATCACATCATGTAAAAAAGTAGGATTTTGTATCAGGGTAAGTCGTTTATGAATCACTTTTCAAAATTGATTGGCCAGTCTGCCGAGCTTCAGCAGCTTATTAATACTGCCAGCATGATTGCAGGCGCTGAGGTAACGGTATTAATCGAGGGAGCTACCGGGACCGGAAAGGAACTGCTAGCCAGGGCATTGCATTCAGCCAGTATGCGCAATCAGCAGAATTTTGTTGCAGTCAACTGTGCAGCATTATCTGAAACACTGGCGGAATCGCAATTGTTTGGCCACAGGAAAGGTGCGTTCACCGGTGCTGATAGTGATCATGCCGGTTTTGTAAAGCAGGCTGAAAATGGCACGCTGTTTCTCGATGAAATAGGTGAGCTGCCATTGTCGATACAGTCAAAGCTCTTGCGCTTTATCGAATATGGTGAGTGCCAGCGACTCGGTGATAATGCACCTGTGCAGTCGAATGTTCGCATTATTGCCGCGACGAATCGTGATCTGCTGCAGCAGGTTAAAAACGGTGAGTTCAGGGAAGATTTATATTTTCGCCTGAAAGTGGTTCCAATGGAACTGCCGTCATTACATCAACGCGTAGAAGATATCCCTCTACTGATTGAACATTTTATGTCTCAGCTTTCCTCGCAACATCAGTTACCGAAACCCAAATTAACGAAAGCTGCCCTCAAACAGCTTCAGCAATATCGCTGGCCCGGCAATGTGCGTGAATTACGTAACCTGTGTGAATCACTGTTGTTGTTATTACAGGGAAGAGCCATTGACGAAAGTAATTTGCCAATGCATATAAACTCAACTTGTACAGACAGCGC
>JBFHVK010000309.1:0-3359 GCA_041589615.1 Gammaproteobacteria bacterium
CGTACTCGACCTGATCGGCGAGGCCACATCCTGAACTGACACTTATGAATATCGCCATTATACATACAGACCCTAATATCATACGGTTATTTAGCCATATGATTTCTGACATTGGCTTAGAGATTGCCTGGACTAGCCAGACTCTTCAACAGGCTGAACTCGAATATGCTCAGTTTAAACCTGACCTTCTCCTGCTACAGTTAAGCCCTGATGGCATTAACTCAAGCTCGTTCATTAGTAACATCATGTCTTCAGATCCAACAACTATTATTGTCACAAGTGATTCTGTTTCAGAGAATACTCCCAGGGTTTTTGAAGCGATGTCAGCAGGTGCTCTGGATGCATTTACCGAACCGTCTACACTGCATCCAGATTCAATGAATGAACTGAAGATTAAAATTAAAAATGTACAGAAACTACACACCAGCTTGCAGACAGCAAGCACGCAGGAAACACCAGTAGACAACACCACACCTCTGGTAGCTATTGGTTCATCAACTGGTGGCCCGGCTGCTTTACTCACTATATTACAGTCATTACCTGCCAACCCTAAGGCTATCATTGTTATTATCCAGCACATGGATGATCACTTTAGTCATGGAATGGCAAAATGGCTTGATGAACATTGTAATCTGGATGTCTCTATTGCAGTTGCAAATGAATCACCAAAATCAGGCCATGTTTATATGGCAGGCACAAATGATCACCTGATCATCAATTCCCAGGGGCGCTTTGATTACACTGAAATACCCCTCGATTACCCGTATAGACCTTCAGTTAATGCGTTCTTTGAAAGCGCACTGACTCACTGGCCCAATAAACTTATCGGCGTTTTATTAACGGGAATGGGAAGAGATGGCGCAGATGGTCTATTATCATTATATAATCGTGGTATGGTGACTATTGCACAGGATAAGAATAGCTGCGCGGTATATGGCATGCCTAAAGCAGCAAAACAACTCAATGCAGTTCAGTACGAGCTTGATATTAACCAGATAGCACAGAAAATACTGGATAACCTATAACTTCATTACTGGATACAATAATCATATTGTTACATGATTTATTATGACTATAGACTCAACACTTAATACCTCAACAGCAATTAAAATACTACTGGTTGATGATCAGCCCATTATTGCCGAGGGTATACGTCGTATGCTTGAGCATGAAAAAGATATGGAACTCGTTTATGTTGAAGATCCTTCACTTGCAATAGAGACTGCAACAAGGATCGATGCAACCATTATATTACAGGATCTGGTTATGCCTGATTCTGATGGTATGACCCTGCTACGGTTTTACAAGGCCAATCACGACACCCGTGATATTCCTGTTATCGTTCTCTCTTCCAAGGAAGAAGCAACCACTAAAAGCGAAGCGTTTAGCTTTGGTGCAAGCGACTACCTGGTGAAATTACCTGAAGCAATCGAACTCATTGCGCGAATACGTTCCCATGCTAAAAACTACATCATGCAAAAAGAACGTGACTCCGCCTTCTTTGCATTACGTGAGTTAAAAAAGCAACTTGAGGCAAGTAATAAAAAACTACAGAAACTTTCTATGCTAGATGGTCTCACTGGTATTGCCAATCGACGTCACTTTGATGAGCAGTTAGATTCAGAACTACAAAATGCTCGTAACAGCCAGACACCCATTTCACTGGTTCTGGTTGATATAGATTACTTCAAGGACTTCAATGACAACTACGGCCATCAAATGGGCGATGAATGCCTGAAACGTGTTGCCAGCCTGCTATCAAAATCCTGCCAGAACCCGATGGACCTGGCAGCTCGATATGGTGGGGAAGAATTTGTCGTTCTATTACCAGGCACCAGTGAAGAGAGCGCTCTCAGTGTCGCAAACCGGTTCAGGAAGGCACTGCATGATACCTGTATCGAACATGGTCATTCTGATGTTGCCAGTTGCGTAACCGTAAGCATGGGTGTCTCGACATTTGATCGAGGCAGTGATTATGATGCGAAGCAACTGATTGAGAATGCAGACAAGGCTTTATATATGGCAAAGGAAACCGGAAGGAATCGTATTCTACCTGCATCGGGCCTCTAGCCAGGAGATTGCGCAGCTTTTTAATACTGATGAAAAAAGCTTATGCCGAAGTAAACTGACTCAGGCCACCTGAACCGGAATCTGCTGACCCGTTCTGGTAATTTGATTGTTTTCATCCAGGTATACCAGCCGTGGCTTGAAAGTGGCCGCTTCTTTCTGGTCCAGCTGTACATAGCTGCAGATAATCACCCGATCACCGGGGTTCGCCATGTGTGCTGCGGCACCATTCACTGAAATCATTCCTGTACCGGACTCTCCACGAATCGCATAAGTAGTGAAACGGTTACCATTAGCCAGATTATAAATCTGGATTTGCTCGTATTCATTAATACCCGCCGCATCCAGCAGATCACCATCAATCGCACAGGAACCCTCATACTCCAGTTCGGAGAGAGTTACTCTGGCCTGATGTAATTTTGCTTTGAGCATTGTCAGATGCATGGGGTTTCCTGTAAGCAATTGTGCAAATAAAGCGTTTAATTATGCTGGATTCAGCGGCTTCAATCAAGTTTAGATAATGCTGATATATAACTATATAGCTGATTTCTGGGGTGTTTTCCCTAAAATTGACGGGGTATTAATCTATGGAAATATTGTCAATCAGCCGTACCTCACCCAGCCTTGCGGCTGCCAGCAGACGACATTTCGGGGTGCTGCCTTTTACTTCACCGAGATCCTCCGCACGCCTCACTGAAACATATTCAGGATTAAAGCCTGCAGCTTCGAGCGCAGCCATGGCAGCATCTTCGATTTTCTTAATATCTTCTTTAGATTCAATTACTTGCTGACGTGTCTGCAGCAAAATCCGGTGTAATTCTGCAGCCACCTTGCGCTGCTCAGCTGATAATCGGCTATTCCTTGAGCTCATCGCCAGACCATCATCTTCACGCTGTGTCGGCCTCGAAAGAATCTCTATCGGCAAATTAAAGTCACTCACCATCTTCCTGACTACCAGTAGCTGCTGGTAGTCTTTCTCACCAAAAATTGCCAGATCAGGCTGCACCATATTAAACAGCTTGAGTACCACAGTCGCGACACCGTCGAAGTGCCCTGGCCTGCTCGCACCTTCAAGCATTTCGGTGATTCCCTGTACCAGCACCTTACTTACCCCTGACTGGCCCTGTGGATACATCGTCTGTATATCTGGCAGGAATAACGCATCTACCTGCTGCTCCTGCAGTAGCTGCTGATCTTTATCCAGTGTTTTGGGGTAATTTGCAAAATCACTGGCCTCATTAAACTGCAGCGGGTTAACAAAAATACTCACCACCACCCTGTCAGCCACTGCA
>JBFHVK010000310.1:0-3355 GCA_041589615.1 Gammaproteobacteria bacterium
ACCTCTAACAAGGCCCTTCCTTGGAAGAACAGCACAACCCTTCCTAAGCTTTGTCAGATCAGAGATAACCTACATTCAAACTACATCTCTGCCCTTTTCCCTAACGATGACTGGCTGAAGTGGGAAGCCTATTCAAAAGAGGATGCTTTCAAGTCTAAGGTTAAAGCTATTGAAGCATACATGGGCAATAAGACCCGTGAGAGCCATTTTAAGACGGAAATCAGCAAGCTGGTATATGACTACATCGACTACGGAAATGCGTTCGTTACGGTCGATTTTGAGGCTTCCTATCGTGAGGATTCAAACGGTGAACGGATCATCAACTATATCGGTCCTCGGGCTCGTCGTATTAGCCCCCTAGATATTGTTTTTAATCCACTATCCTCCTCCTTCCAGCAGTCATTTAAGATTGTGCGCAGCCTCCGTAACATAGGAGAGCTAATGACTATGGCAGAGGAAGAACCTGATAATGCATACCTTCAGAACGCACTAAAGCGTCGTGACGAGCTTTCAAAGCACGCCAATGCTCATGGTCTTGACGACTTCGATAAGGCCGAGGGAATCCAGATTGATGGCTTTGGGAACTACTATGATTATCTGCAGAGCGGCTATGTCGAATTCCTTGAGTTCTACGGGGATGTGCATAACCAAGAAACAGGCAAGCTCGAAAAAGGTCGTGTAATCACTGTAGTAGATCGCAATTGGATTATCCGTAATGAGCCTATCCCAAGCTGGCTAGGTCATGCACCAATTTACCATGTAGGCTGGCGTAACCGCCCTGATAACCTATGGGCGATGGGTCCTCTTGATAATCTAGTAGGTATGCAGTACCGCATCGACCACCTAGAGAACCTTAAAGCGGATGCGATGGATATTGCGGTCTTCCCTCCCTTGAAGATTATTGGTGGAGTGGAAGAGTTTAAGTATGGCCCCGGCGCAGAAATTCACATCGATGAAGGAGGTGATGTTCAAGAGCTTGGCAAGAATGCGCAGTGGGTGATTCAGGCCGACAACGAGATTGGTCTGCTAGAGCAGCGTATGGAAATGTATGCAGGTGCCCCTAGAGAAGCTATGGGCCTTCGTTCTCCCGGTGAGAAGACTGCGTTTGAAGTGCAACAACTGCAGAATGCAGCAGGTCGTATCTTCCAAGAGAAAATCAACACATTCGAGATTGAGCTTCTTGAGCCGGCCTTGAATGCCATGCTTGAAGTCTCAAAACGCAATCTGATGCATACAGATATTGTTAGAGTTATGGATGATGATCTAGGAGTACAACAATTCCTAGAGATCACTAAAGATGACATTACAGCATCGGGTAAGCTGCGTCCTATTGGGGCTCGACATTTCGCTGCACAAGCTCAATTGATGCAGAACCTAACAGGTATTGTTAATTCCCCACTTGGTCAAATCCTTGCTCCTCATACTTCTTCACTGCAGCTAGCTAAGCTAATCGAAGATGTAATGGGTCTGGGTCGATTCTCTCTCTTCAGTCCTAATGTTGCTATCTTCGAACAACAAGAGACTGCAAGACTAATGAATCAAGCTCAAGAAGACCTAGAAGTTGAGCAAAGTATGGGGCCTGATGGTTCTCCGCTATGAAGACAGCTTGGACTGCAGGACTTGATGCAAAACAGAAAGAAGAGATTAAACTAGACTTCGCTTCTAATGCAGCCTTTCGGCAGCGTGCAGTGCACTTGATGCAGAAAAAGCTTGATTCAAGCACGCAGAAAAGCAGGCAAGAAGATGCGTATGAGAAAGCTAATTGGGCATACCTCCAAGCCGATGCAAGGGGGTATGAACGAGCTTTACAAGAAATAATTGCACTTTTTACTTAAAATAGTGAGGAAATCCCAAAAATTCGGGGTACTTATCTATATATATAAGGATTATGTGCGGAACGTAGTGACGCATTAAGAAGTTTGTTTAATAATTAGTTTAATCATTATTCGTCTCGAAGAGACAATAAATCTTAAGGAATACAGACATACCCATGTCAGACAATATTTTTAGTAATGGGGAGCAGACCACTGCCCCAAAGAAAGAGGGTGAGGCAGCTACCACCCCGAACGTTCAGAATGAAAATTCCTTTGCCGACCTGCTAGGGACTATTAAGAATGAACGTGGAGAGCCAAAGTACCGTGATCTTCCTACTGCTCTAGATGCACTGAAGCATTCGCAGGAGTTTATCCCTCAGATTCGCTCTGAGAACGAAACCCTGAAAGCCCAACTTGAGGAACTCAGAAGTAAAGTGCAAGAACTAAGCGCAGTTAAAGAATCGGTAGAGAAGCTCACTTCCACTCAGCAGAAGAGAGAGGACACCCCTCCTGTTCAGTTTGATGAGAAGACTGTAGCAGAACTAGTAAATCGCACTCTAACGCAACGTGAATCCGAGGCTATTCAGAAAGCCAACATCACGAAAGTAGTCAGCACTATTCAGGAGCGCTTTGGCGCTGATTCTGAGAAAGTGTTCTACGCCCGAGCGCAAGAGATGGGAATGCGTCCTGAGCAAATCAATAAGCTCGCTGCAGAATCCCCCACAGCGGTTTTCAGACTATTTGGTATTGATCAGCAGCAACAGGTTGCCCCTGCTAAGACAGGCGCACCAGCTAGCAACCAAGTCAATACAACTGGCCTTCAGCCACAGCAAACCACGTATATCGGTAAGAATGCAACCGGATGGAAAGTTGGAACTACCACGTCAGAACTTCGAGCAGAAAGTGATAATGCAAAGAAACTGGTGGAAGAACTACATTCTCAAGGCTTGTCTACTTACGATCTAACCGACCCTAAAGTTTATTATAAACACTTTAAGTAAAGGAATATAAATGTCTCAGAATCGTGCTAATAGCACTGCGTTTATTGAAGCTGAACAGTATTCAGCCTTCATCCTACGCAACCTCCATGACGGTCTGCTCCCCGGCAGCTTCTACCGCAACGTCTCCGACTTCGGTAGCGGCAGCACCCTCCACATTAAAACCGTTGGTTCAGTAACCATTCAGGATGGCGCCGAAGAGGTCCCATTCGAGTACACGCCAATCGAATCAGGTGAAGTCACCATGACCATCACCGATTATGTTGGTGACGCATGGTATGTCAATGATGAACTCCGTGAAGACGGCGCTCAAGTCGAAGCCCTTCTGGCCGCACGCTCCTCAGAGAGCACCCGCGCCATTCAGGAAACGTTCGAAACCCGCTTCCTCGCCAAAGCCCAGTCCCTTCAGACGAACGCCAGCCCCAACAACGTAAACGGCTTTGCCCATCGTATCGCCTCCGCTGCTTCTGGTAACGTCCTCCAACTGGCTGACCTTATCAAGATGAAGCTTGCTTTCGATAAGGCTAACGTCCCCGCTGGTGG
>JBFHVK010000311.1:0-3350 GCA_041589615.1 Gammaproteobacteria bacterium
ATACGGGGAATATTCGCACCAATAAGTCGTAGCGGGATAGAATGAATAGTTCGTACATTCTGTGTAATATCTTCACCAGTGGTTCCATCACCTCGCGTACCAGCCCTGATCAATAAACCATTTTCATACAGTAAACTAACGGCAAGTCCATCGAGTTTTGGCTCAGCCGCAAAACTGATTTCCACATCAGTTTCAAGACGCTGCTGAATACGCTTGTTGAAATCTATCAGCTCCGCTTCGTTAAACACATTATCCAGTGATAACATGGGTATTTCATGCTTAACCTGGCTAAAACCTTCTAATGGTTTATCACCTACCCTTTGAGTGGGCGAGTCTGATGTAATTAATTCGGGGTGCTGTTGCTCAAGTGACTGGAGTTCACGGTAAAGTCTATCGTATTCAACATCGGGTATCTCGGGTTCATCGAGAACATAATACTGGTAGCTATGATGATTCAGCTGCTCACGGAGAATGGAAATACGTGCAGCATCTTTATTTGTCTGATTACTATTCGACATACTTTAAATGTGTTTTATATTTTCAATGACATGAATATGCCATGTGATTTTTTATTAAACGGAATGAGCCTTTAGTTCGGCGAGTTTTCTAACTTTTTCACGTAACTGATTAGTATAGGCTTCATCTAGCGGCTGCCGGTTAGGGTTACATAAACTGGCACCCAGCATTGTCGCCATACCATGGGCACAGATAAGCATATCATCAAGCACCCGGGATGGTTCATCAACCAGGTTTACCTGCATAAAGAAACTGATGCCACGTGTCTCAAGCTTATGCATATTATCTATATCAAACCAGCCGGGTTGCAGAATATTTGCCATGCTAAAGAGAATATTTCTTTCGTCGGTATCACTATGGCGGTGAAAAATTTTCATATCGCCATGTTCGAGATGCAAGGCATAACTCGCACTGAGTATTTTTTCACCCTTTATAACTGGCTCTTCTTCTGTAGCCAGTACATATACAGCAATTACATCATCAATCGCCGCTTCTTCACTATGATCTTCCTCGGGCTGTTCTGGTGTGTTTTTTTGAGCAGCCTCTGCCTCGAACTCATCAGCGGCCACTTCACTGTCTTCATAATCGTCTTCACGAGGATCAACCGGCTGGATCTCAGCTGTATCATCATTGATGACTGGCTCAACACTGAAAGGATCTTCTATTTGCGAAGACTTTTCCGGGACATTCTCAACTGATAAATCATGACTATCCAGTGTTTCGCGAAAGCGATCTATAATTTCCTCATCCGAGGCAGCAACAACACGAACCGGACCAACACCATCCACCCATTCATTTTCGGATGACTCTCGTGCACTGAAAGAAGGCACATCATTAGCGGCATCCAGTGGTGAAACAGGCTGGTCTTTTTTGCGTGAACGACTGAAAAAATAGATCCCAGCGACCATCACCACCGCAATACCGAGAAGTATCCAGCGAAGCTCGTCCATTATGCTGATTCAACCATCTTGGCTGCCTCTTCAACATCTACCGATACCAGTCGTGACACACCAGCTTCACGCATGGTTACACCATTCATTTTCTCAGCCATTTCCATGGTGATCTTATGGTGGGTAATAAAGATAAACTGTACCGTCTTTGACATCGCCTTAACCAGCGAACAGAAACGACCCACATTGGCTTCGTCGAGTGGTGCATCAACCTCATCCAGCATACAGAAAGGTGCAGGATTCAGTTCGAAAATAGCAAATACCAGCGCTACTGCGGTTAATGCTTTCTCACCGCCAGACATCAGGTGGATGTGACTGATACGCTTTCCCGGTGGACGTGCCATCACCACTACACCGGTATCGAGTAAATCGTCACCGGTCATTTCCAGGTAGGCCTGACCGCCACCGAACAGGCGCGGGAACATTTCCTGGATACGAGAATTCACATGCTCGTAGGTATCCTTGAATCGTGCACGGGTTTCCTTGTCGATTTTGGCGATTGCCTTCTCCAGGGTTTCCAGCGCTTCTATGACATCATTGTGCTGTGAATCGAGATATTCCTTACGCTTGCCCTGCTCCTTGTATTCATCAATCGCCGCAAGGTTAATGGGACCCAGTCGAGAGATACGTTGTGAAATTTCTTCCACCTTACGTGCCCACTCATCAATACGTGCATGCTCACCCAGCTCTTCGAGTAATTCTTCTACCTTGAAGTCAGTTTCCTGCAGTTGTTCAACAACCGTCTGGCTGCGAACACGCACTTCAGAGGTATTCAGGCGCGCCTGTTCCAGACTGGAACGAATCATCTGCGACTTCTGCTCGAACTCACTGCGTTTCTGTTCCAGCTGACGCAGCTGGTTATCGATACTTTCTACTGAGCGACGAGCTTCAGTTAACTGCTCTTCTACCTGTAAGCGTTCTGCCAGCAATGTTTCCAGTTCTTCGGCCCTGTTTTCGCCGGTATGAACAGACTCAAGACCCTGCTTAAGCTCTTCACGACGCTGTTGCTGCTGTTCCAGCTGACGCACCATACGCTCGATATTCTGCTCCAGGTTACGTTTCAGGGTACGCCTTGACTCAATCTGGATAGCCAGTTCATGTACTGATTCACGCTCGCTCTGTGCTTTACTACGAGCTTCATGCAACTGGTTCTGGATGGTGTCACGCTTACCGCTGAGTTCTTCACGCTCACGCGACAGCTCTTCCATCTGGGTCATCGCTTCATTGCGCTTACGCCGTGCAGCTTCCATTTCATCCTGCTGACGTTCTATATTTTTAGTCAGCTCAACCGACTCTTCCTGCAGGTTCTGGTTACGGCTTAACAGCTGTTCCAGTTTGGCCTGGCCTGAAGTTAACTGGCCCTGAATCTGCGCGCACTGGCTATGGGTATTATTTAATTCTGCCTGCCATTGTTCGCGCTGCTGCTCCAGGTTCTGCAACTGTGCACGGTTATCCTGGATATTAACTTCCAGTTCTTCCGCCTGCATATCCAGCTCTTCAAGTGTCTGCTGTAATAATTTAATTTCCTGTTCACGAGCCAGAATTCCTGACTTCTCATCCGTATCACGTGCAACACGTAACCAGGACTGAGCCAGCCAGATACCATCCGCAGTAATCACCGATTCATGACCCTGCAAATTAGCACGCATAGCCAGCGCCTGGCCCAGATCCGCAGCGACTTTCACACCGTCGAGAATACCACCCAGGAAAACCGAGGATGTTATTTTGCTTGCCAGGCTTTCCGCATCACTGCCTGCGCCTGCCATTACCGAGGTATCGACCAGTGTCATGTGGCCATCCTGGAAATCTGCCAGTTGCTGCTCAACACTATCCATGCCATCAACACACACCGCTTCAAGATGTGAGCCGAGCACTGTTTCAACC
>JBFHVK010000312.1:0-3328 GCA_041589615.1 Gammaproteobacteria bacterium
ATAACAGTGGGCATAAAAAAACTGCCAGCCCATTTCGGGCTGGCAGTTTTAACCACACACAAAACTATTCAAAAATACCTTGCTGTTTTATAACAACCTGGCTAACTAGTGAGTTTCGCTGTTGAGGCGCTCAAGCACATAATCCAGGAACTCAACAATGGTTTCTCCCGCTTTTTCATCTGACGCAAAGCGCTGCTTACTGGCAGAGTAATAGACCTCATAGAAAGTGCCATCTTCATGGGCAATACAGTACATTTTCTGATTACCCTTATTTAGACGCCATACAAAATATTCCTTATCCAGCTTGAAGCTGAACTGGTGCCGCCCAAACAGTTTCTGGAATTTTTCGATATTGGGTTCAAACAGCACGTCCTGACTATCTTCATCGTGTAACATGCTTCCCGTTAACCACCTGATGCAATGCTCATTTTCCATGATATTGCACGAAAACATTAAACGCTTTTCGATTTCTTCAATGATCTGGTGACCTGCCATGTATTCTCCCCTTCTTGTCCATTTCGTTCGGTTTAGTCATTATTATTGTCCGAGCCTTCTGTTTTAGACCAGTTTCGCCAGCAGAAGAAGTTTTAATTCCTAAATTGTGATAGACATAACACTAAATTCACCATTTAATTAAACTCAATAGCCACTCAACTATCCGCGCAATAAACGGTATACTCAATGCCGCTTTGTATTAGATAAATTGAATATTAGCTACGTACTGGAATTTATGAACACTCGTCATCACCCAACTGAGATAAAACATCACCAGAAATCCAGGATACTGGAAATCACTTTTGATACTGGTGAAAACTTTAAATACCCCAGTGAGTACCTGCGCACCCATGCACGGTCCGCTGAAATTGAAACATCAAAAACCCCGGTCTATGGAAAAGCCGACGTGCAGATTGAGAAAATAGAACCGCAGGGTAATTATGCGCTTCGACTGTATTTTGATGATGGCTACAATTCAGGTATTTTTTCCTGGGATACACTCTATGAGCTCGGCAGGGATTACGACACATTATGGGCAGAGTATATGACCAGGCTGGAACGACATGGCCTTAAACGTGAAGCCGGAAGCCGTAATAGCAATGAAAAGCCAACGGTACGCCTGATGTATTTTATGACCAACATGTTAAAGGTGACTCGTAAGGAAACAGAAGAACTGGAACTGCCTGAAAGTATTCGGGATGTTCAGAGCCTGTTGAAGCTGTTGCGTTTTCGCGGTGATGCATGGCAACGAATGTTTGCTGATGATGCCGTACAGGTTACCGTCAACAAACAGTTTGCCGAATTATTCACGCGCCTGGAAGACGGTGACGAAATAGCCTTTGTTCCTGTATCTAAGGATATTTAGAATCAACAGATTTATATTTTATACAAACAAGCACATAAGCTCCGCCTGTTCTCCAGGCGGCAGACTCAGAACGAAGCTGAATAGATTCGCCCGCCTCTTTCAATACCAGGTAAATTTATAAATCAAAACACACATTTGATGATTTAATTTCAGCAAACAAGCTGCATAAGTAATACGTCATATTTTAACTTATTGATCGACATCAAAGATTGCTTCAATTTATTAATAGCAACGCGTGAAAATGATTTTAAAACTGTTTTATTACGTTAGTTATTGTTAATATTTTAACTAACTTAATTGCTCTTATGTCTCTGTTTTAACTCGTATTTATGATGCACGCACAGCTGAAGTAGACATAAATCAATTAAATAAAAAATTCTTATCTGGGTAAAGATAATTGTGTTTGTGTTTTGACTTTAAAGGGATTAATGTTCACTAGCCCATTAGGGTAACTACCGGACTCAGTGCAGAATTTTTTTCACTGCGCTGCAGTAGCAAAACCGTAATATACGCCTTTGCATCCGGGGAGACGGATTTTCCTAATTAAATATTCTGGCCGGTGAACAGCCTGAAGGATTCATATAACAGGGTGGCCTGACTGGCCGTAATAAAATTCGTAATAGTTAATTGACGAATATTAAAATGAGATCGAAATAAACTACTGCTGGTAATTTTTTCGCTGTCTGAATTATACGAAGCAATAACTGTTACAAAAATGTAAGTCTTACAATAAACCAGCAAAGGAGCATACGAATGCCAACTTTCGTACGTACTGAAAAGTGTGATGGATGTAAGGGTCAAGATAAGACCGCTTGCATGTACATCTGCCCACATGACTTAATGAAACTCGATAAAGATGGTTCTGAAACGGGTCATGCAATGAAATCATATAACCAGGAGCCAGAGCAATGCTGGGAATGTTATTCCTGCGTTAAGATCTGCCCACAGAATGCAATCGAAGCTCGTCACTATGCTGACGTTGTTCCGTTGGGTGGTTCAGTACAGCCTCTGCGTGGTACCGACTCAATTATGTGGACGATCAAGTTCCGTAACGGCACTATGAAACGCTTCAAGTTCCCAATCCGTACAACTCCTGAAGGTTCTATCGATCCTTATGCAGGTAAGCCAACAGCTGATATGAGCAAGATTGAAGAACCTGGTTTCTTCAACCATAACGAGCAGAATGGTTACCGTGCAGGCGATCCAAGTGAGCTGATCTGCAAATAAGCAGATAAATAGTGATTGATAACTATAAAAATTAAAACCTTAGAGGAAAGAAACAATGTCTGAAGGTACTTTTGGAAATCCAACGGTTGTAGAAGAAGAAGTAGACATTCTTCTCATCGGTGGTGGTATGGCGTGTTGTGGCGCTGGTTTTGAAATCATGCGCTGGATGGAAGGCACTGACCTTACCGTAAAACTGGTCGACAAGGCTGCTATGGACCGCTCAGGTGCGGTTGCACAGGGTCTGTCTGCAATTAACACATATATTGGTACTGAGCAGGATCCTGCTGATTACGCTCGTATGGTATCAAACGACCTGATGGGTATTACCCGTGACGACTTAGCCTATGACGTAGGCCGCCACGTTGACGAATCTGTACACCTGTTCGAAGAATGGGGTCTGCCTATCTGGAAAACTGACGAAAACGGTGAACGTTTCGACGGATCTAAAGGTATGACACCTCTGAAAGATGGTGGTAAGCCAGTACGTTCTGGTAAATGGCAGATCATGATCAACGGTGAATCATACAAGTGGATCGTTGCAGAAGCCGCGAAGAAAGCACTGGGTATGGAAAACATCGAAGAGCGTATCTTCATTGTTAAACTGATCAACGACAAGAACGATCCTAGCCGTATTGCTGGTGCGGTTGGTTTCTCTACTCGTGAAGATAAAGTAGTTGTTTACAAATTCAAGGCCTGTCTGCTTGCAGCAGGTGGTTGTGTAAACATCTTCCGTCCACGTTC
>JBFHVK010000313.1:0-3327 GCA_041589615.1 Gammaproteobacteria bacterium
CCCAAATCACGCAGTTCCTCTACTACATTGGAGTGATTCCACCAACGGTCGTCCTTATCCCAAATAGAATTACTGTTAAGGTCACCTAATACTATGGTATTCGGATCTGCTAGCTCACCTTTATGTATCTGAAGATACTTCCATAGCTGACCTATATATCCGAAGGCTTTTGAGTCACCGCCTTTCGTCCAACATGCCAGAAAAGTGAATCGTTCGTTTAATCGAAATGGTAAGAACAATTCCAAATCTTCAGTTCGCCAGAATATAGGGCGTTCACGGGAACCCAAGCCTTCGAGCCTAAAGGTTCCAGACCATGTCACCGGCCGAACACGATGTCCATTACGGGGAAAGACACCTATTCCCTTATTTTTGTTCTTTCCATACCAAATGTAATCGCCGGCCCATTCTCTGTAGGCCTTCGTAGACTGGGCAGGGTCTTCACATTCCTGAACAATAACTACGTCGGCATCTAGTAAGTCAACTGCTTGAAGTTTATTTCTGAGACCTCCATTGCAATTCCACGTCACGATCTTCATTGATCACATCCGAGTGTTAATCTGAGCTTGATAAGAAGCACTGACTGAAAGCGTCTGCCATAAAGGTTCATATTCTCTCGGGTCACATTCGATCTGAATCAAGTTCTCTTCACCTAGTTTTTCTATGACTTCTTCATCGTCATAAATCAGACTAAGGTACTCGAGGTCATTCGTTAAGATTCTGTACACCATGGTATCCGTCTATGAACTGTCGCAATTCCCTTAGCATCAAGTAAGAGCGGCCTCTTCAAACTCAACGCCGCTTGGCTCGTAAGCAATCAAAGCATCATACATAGCTGTGCTCAGATAGATGCCGGTATAGTTATCTTCTTTGATCTTAAAGAAGCCCCGTTCAGGGACTCTAGTCACGTCGAAAACAGCCTTGGCAACCCCACCGAATGGATTCATCTCTGACTTCTGCTGATCAAGGCAATCAACCACGCTGACGACATTACAAAGCCACAAGCGAACATTCTCCCATTGCAGCTCAATAAATTGCACCGTATTCCCAACGAGTGGCTGTAAGTACTCATAAAGGTCATTACTGACGACGAAAGAACCGACATTTACCAGTGACACATCACACAGTGGAAGCCCTGTATCTTCTTCATCAGGTTCGACGACTAGAGGCTGCGCTATTTCGATGGGTGCTCCTTTACAACGGATCGGCTTCCTGCTGACACAGTTGAAGGTTTTGATATTTTCGAAATTAACTTCTAACGAATATACACTGGGACCTTCCACTGGCTATTGTCTCCAAATATCATCTACAACCCTTAAGACTTTGCTTTCAGAACAGCTTTCACTGTCGCCTCGACACCATCTGAAGAATAGCCGCCTCCGCCTGTAATGACCGCAGGTATATCCAGTTCCTTTAAACGATTCAATGTCAGCCGTTCTCGCTCTGCAACATCACCAGGAGTAAGTTTCAAGCCACCCAGTTTATCAGACGTCAGTACGTCGGTTCCGGCGACAACAAACGCTAGCCTGAAGTCTCCCTGAATTTCATTCAATGCGATTTTCAAACATTCAAGGTAGGTTTCACCATCTGTCCCTGGCTTGAGCTTCATCGGAATATCAACACGATCACGAGTGTATTCACTGGTCGGATAAATACTGGCGTTGTACACATCCATGAGAACCACATTCGGGTTATCCATAAACACGTGTGCATTGCCATTACCATGATGAGCATCGGTGTCGATAATAAGAACACGATCATCGCTGGCCAGTTGACCGCTCTTACGCAACTGCTGAAATGTAATTCCTATATCGTTGTATACGCAAAACCCTTCCATCTGATTTCGCATCGCATGATGGTAGCCACCCGATAAGTTCCAATAGGTCTCACCACTGTGCAATGCATTTTCAGCACCGTAAAAAGTACCGGCTACTCCCCATCGCATCGGGCTCAGAACTTTCCGCTCAAGATAGGGCTGAGTAATAAACGGTAACTTCGGTAACTCTAAAGCTTTTAAAACGCCATTTCGATTCTTGACGAGTTGCTGCATGACGTCAGAAAGAAATTCACCGATTACTTCAGCAGACATAGGCTTTTCTGGCGACACAAATTCAATGCCACCTTCTTTAGAGAGTCGATCATATATTTTACGAAACCTCATCCCCTCAAAAGGGTGCAGATGTTTCAGCAACCCGAGGTCAAAGTTGAAGTTCTCGTTATATATGATTTTCATGCGAGCGTCCGGCTATCTCTTGCAAGTTCATTTGCGTATCTTAATACCTCATTAGGCGTCCATATACCACGCCCAAGCACTTTTCCAAGTTTGCCATAATCATGAGCTGAGGGTTTGAATGATGGGCCAGTCCCACAAGCCACTTCCAGGCACTCAGCGACAATATTGGAACAATTATTACGAGCTAGCTGATACGAGGGCTTATTAGCAATCAAGTTCGCAATATGCTTGGCCAGTTCAGTTCTATTGACGTTGTTAATCACAACTGTAATTGGCTGCCGACCACCTTCAGCGCGAATATCTTCCTGCAAGGCAGCCATAAAGTGGCCAGGATGCGTTCTCTTGATTTTCAGATCCTTTTTACCTGCAGAGTCCTGTGGCCAGAAGCTAATGTAGTCCGCCCCGAACGACAATGAAGTGTGTCCAACCATTCCGCCATGCGGTGGCCATACATGTACCTTTAACATCCCTGGTTCTCCTATTCCTTGAGAATTCTAGTTTGTCGGACAAACCCAGCCCACACAACCCCAACATTCCCATCCCCAAAACCAGAACAGTCGCTCAACGGCGGCTGTTTTGAGCTTTATTGCTCCTCCTCGTCTAGTCAGGTACGTCTGGGGCCTGGTCGGCAAAGGCTTTGAACTGGATATTGAACTTTCTATGGCGAAAGATTGGTCGCACTGGTGCGCGAAATTAAGGTGCTGGTTCACGGGCTCATCGGCGGACGCAATAAGATACTCCCAATACCACTGGCCAGACCTTATCCCCCTTAAAAATGCAACTAATAACAATAATTACTTTCATTCATGATAAATTCCTTCATAATGCAAACGATTATCAAATGAGAATAAAAGGAGAACACAATGCGGAGTATCTCAGCAGCCACGCTGATCGTACTTGCGGGTACCACCACCGCGGAAGAAGTCGAGCTGGACAGTCTTATCGTCTCTGGCAGTCGAGCGGTAGAGCGTGTCGCCAGCATTCCTGCGTCGGTCAACCTCCTGGAACAGGAAGCAATTGAGGAAGGATTAAAAGTATCACCGGAGATTCAACAGCTTCTGTCTATTCAGGTACCCGGTTTTTCTCCAGCAAAAGCC
>JBFHVK010000314.1:0-3321 GCA_041589615.1 Gammaproteobacteria bacterium
CCACGCATCAGCACGCATGAACTTGAATCGCAATTAGTCTTTTTCTGGCCCGAAACCTGCCTGTTTTATCAGCTTCAGCATATCAGCATTATCATCAACAGCATCTTCTATGCCAAATATTGTGCGGTTTATCTGTGCAGCTGGTAATCCAGTTGCCAGGCCTGCCACCCATATACCGGACTTAATCAGGGAATCATCAACTTCGCCCTGCCCGACTTGTGTTGAAAGCTGCACAATCTTGCCTGCAATGGCTGTGCCTTGTGGCCCTGAGTAATCAAAGCCGGTTGCAATGCCTGATACCTGTGCAGTCAATGGATTCATGCCAAGAATGAATGACGCCTGCTCCCTGACTACCCTTTCAGCAAATTCTTCATCATCGTCATCACCGGCCACCCAGTCATTCAGCATGGCCATCAGTATTGAAGGCATGGTCATTAAGACAAATGTATTCACAGAATAATCGAATAACGCCTTTGCATTGCCTGCTTTATCGCTGCCCCAGTTATCAACAAGATCCGCATTGTTTCGAACTTGCAGGTTATAGGTAGTCACCATATAGGTCAGGAAGTTAGTAAATAGCTTTCTGTATGGCCCGCCCTGCATGGCTTCTGCCGTATCAACGATATTGCCGCCGCCCTGGGCATCACGCACGGCCTGATCTGCCAGGCTGATTGCAGATTGCTCATCCATCAATTCAGAGTACTTTGTGTAAGCCGCCCACCACATCGGCGCGTCTACCGTGTAAAACTGCGCCTTCATCATAGGTATCATGGTGGATTCACGAACCGCTTCAATACCGGACAAGCTCTGAAGCCTGCTTGATTTCTTGATTTTGTTTCTTATGCGGTTTATGGCAACCGATTGCGATTGCTCCCTGTTTTTCATGTATAGGGATTTTTCCCTGATATTTCTCGACATATCCGCAGGGTTTTTCATGTAACTCGCGTAACCGTCCATCAACCCCTTCACGCCAATACCGGATAGACGCGCATGAACGATAGAGTTAGTGATACCGAAAGGCTGCAAAACGATAGTACGAAGCGAGCCGCCCAGCATGGCCAGTGTTGCATTGTTTCGAATCACCTGAACAACTCGATCAAGTATATCTTTTGTTGGCTCAGTGCCTTCCTTGATGTTGCGCACCATACTGGTTAGCGCCCTGTAAAAATGCTCGCCATGTGATTCAGTGATTGCATTCTTTACGCTATCATTGCCCAGGACACGGCCAATATCATATAACGCCCTGTTGTGTGTTGTTTTATGAATGGTTTCTGATACATGGCCAAACACGACACGAGTGATATCTGTTTCGAGCGCACGCTTCACTTTGCGTAAACGGGATTTATTGCTGCCCAGGGTGCTGCGTGAACCGATGGCTTTTGATACTGCCTCAGTCATATTTGAAAGCATATTATGCTCTGCTGCTGCCGATTTGGTTACATCATATTTAATCGGGTAATAGCCGCCAGGCATTGTGCCATATTTTGTTTCAAATGGTTCAGGCGTGACTTCTTCAGGCGTATAGCCAAACAGATCTTTATGCAGCTCGAATGATGCCTGCTTGAAGCTTTCAAGGTATGCCCAGATATCTTTTGCAAAGTTATAGTCATTTTCATTGAGGTACTTATCCATCAATGACTTTGCCTGTACTTCAGTCAGGCCGAAGCCATCCAGTACCCGCTGTTTGTTACCGGCATTACCCCAGTTTAACAGTATGGAAACAACATCATGCTTTGTCAGGTCAAGCTGCAATTCTTCATCATAGATATTCTTATTCATTCCAATAAGTTCTTTATCAGAATAATTACTGAATATCTCTTTCAGTTTTTCATTTGCTTCATTTAGCTGCTCGGTTTCCTGTGCGGCTGCATCCTGTAATGGCCTGCCAAACAGCTTAAATGCAATACCATCATCCTTGTAACCGTCGAGCATTTTAATGATCGATGTAGGGGTGCGGGTGATATCCTTGAATTCAGTCAGTGCCTGCTTTGTGCTGCCCCAATTGGTTTTTGTTGAGCCAAGCCTTTTTGATTCATTATTCCTTGCATTTTCACGAATAGATTCAGTCAGCTCATCTACCCAGTCTGATATTTTTTTCTTCTCTGCCTGGGTTAATAGCTTGTTATCCAGTGTGGCCATGTGGTCAATCATCTTCAGTGAATCGATCACGCCATTAAATTCTGCATAGCTCAATTCACGGTAATTGGTTACACCGTATTTTGAAAGCAGGTCATCCATTGCATCGGTATCAGGCAATGCGCCACTTGAGTCTTCACGCGCCTCATCAATCAGCATTTCGCGCTGTTCGTCGCTCAATACTTCGTGATTTGGTACAGGACTGCCTTCACCGGAATTAGCTAAAACGGCATCAATCCAGCTTCGCATTGATTGACGTGCTTTCAGTTCCTTATTGGTAACAGTAGCAAACTCGAATGATGACAATACACCGTTTACCTGATTGATATAGCTATCACCAGCTCGCTGTATCTTCTTCCATTTATTGCCCTTCTTAAGAGATTTCGCAAATTTAACGCCCTTCTCTATAGCCTTTGTTGCGTCCCTCGCTTCCATGTACAGGTAATGATTCAATAACTGTCTGCGCTTCGCATCAGTAGCCAGGTCATAGTTGCCTTTTGCTGCCGCCTCAACCGATTCACGCGCTGCCTTGAGTGATGCCTGTATATATTCGCCTTCCCTTATTTTGGCAACCTGCTTATCTGCAATAATTCTTTGCGCAACAGAGCGAATGACTTGACGAGGCGTAACCTTTTTACGGGTGCGACCTTCCAGCGCCTTCAGTTCAACCATCAGGAAATTAGCGGTTTCATCATTATGTGCTGCATCAATAGCGGCTTCAGTCATATCGGCCTGCTTGCCCATTAAATCGCCGTGACGATCTTTCATGATCTGATTTGTCTGTTCTGTCACTGCCTGCTTGAAGGATGGAATAGCAACAATGGCCTTAATCATTTCATCGGCAGAGCGGAAGCCAAACATACCGGCCACAATTTCAGGATCTATGCCTTCATCACTGGTGATTCTATTGCGCCCCTGGGGTAGCCTTCTGGTAATGCCATCAGTGCCGTATCGATCAATCAGGATCTGCTTTGATAGTTTAAGTGGTTCAATGCCTGCTGGTGTTTCTTCACCGTTCGGCATTTCGCCATACATAAGGAAATGCTTAACGCGATGCGCCTTATCTTTGGCCAATGTCTCGGCAACTTCATTTGATACCTGCTCTTTCTCATCTTTATACGCCTGACGTTCTTCACGTTTAATTTCATCAAGATTCTGCTTTTCCAGATCCCTGATACGTGCATC
>JBFHVK010000315.1:0-3319 GCA_041589615.1 Gammaproteobacteria bacterium
ACAACGCGCAGGGATCAGCCTATCAAAAATGTAAACTAACAATACCGCTAATACAGACGTCCAAAGAACAGAAAAAATTCGTCCCCAGCGGGTATCGAACTCGCCCAGTAAGCCCAGAACAATCACTATCGAAAGAATAGGTCCCGTAGTCCATGCAAAGAAAGAATGTACTCTGATTGGCATTTTTCCCTGACTCCAAATCCTGCTATGACTGTCTCAATGATACAGTTTGGCATTAATCCTTCAACGAATAAGCTGCCAGCCTGGCATAGGTCAAGTTTCGAACCATCAGGCGAAGGTACTAAGGTGGGTGTCCTATTAGTCACGATTAGTCATGTTCAAACAATCAGGCGAAGGTACTAACGTGGGTGTCCTATTAGTTTGCTATTAGTTTGTCCGTTGGGGCCTATGTAATGCCTGTTACTATTGAAACTGTGCACTTCGTCCAGTTTTCAGATCAACCGAGAAAATGCCCTGACCTATTGTAGCCAATATGATTTCCGAGCCCGGAATATACTGGATTTCATAACCGCCATTAGTGCTACCCAGAGGCACATCTCCCAGAGCTACCGTCGTTACGAACTTCAGCTGATTACTGTCTATTTTATAGGAATAGATGTCTGAGTTTCCGAAAAGAATATAGAGAGTATTGTCTGAGACAGAAAGATACGTAGACTCAGGGGAGGCTGGAGCAGAAATTTTTAAAAGATCCTCAAATAGCCTGTCCCACTCGCCAGACTCCAGATCTACCCTGACTACGGCGTTTTCTGAAGAAAGCCCACCAGAAACCCAAAGTGCACTCCCCTCATCGTCATACTGAATATCACTTACGGATGTGAAATTAAGGCCTTCATAAACGGCTTGAGGGAGAAGGGTCAGCTCACCCGTATCGAGATTTACTTTAAAAAGCTGTTTGCCATTGGAGGAGTAGATAACTTTTCCAGAACTGCTCATAGCCATCCCTTCAGCATAAAACTCATCAAATCCTGACGGCTTTAGTAACGAGATCGCTGTTCTGTTTCCTGTATTAAGATTGACTGCATAGAGGTCAGATCTGGAATCAAATACATATGCTGTATCAAAGGATGAGTCAATCACCATTTCATATATCAGACCGATATTTGCACCCTCACCAACAATCGAATCATGAAAATCGTAATTATCGCTCGTAACGATTTTCCCGCGCCCACTGTCTACAGAATACTTTCCGATAGCATCCATGTATGAAAAATACACTTCGCTATTAACCGAGTCGAAATATGAGTGTCCATAACCACTAATTACAGACCACTGATCAAGGTGACTACTGATAACCAACTCACCATACCCACTATCATTCAAGCGGTAAATATTATCTGTAAGTATGTTATGAAGATAAACGCTGGTAGCCCCTGGAAACGAAATCACAGAGCGAAAACCGTGTATTTGATGACTATCAATACCAGATATCGATTTATCGACTATTTCTCCTGTGCTTTTATCAAATGAGATAATTTTATCTTGATATGCGTCTACCTGAAGATAAACTGTATCTTCGTCAGCACTGATACCAATAATAGAGCGAGACTGAGGAATATTTTCGACGAGGATAGTTCTGTCACCCGACGCGAGATCGACCTTATACAAATTATATGGTGCTTCTGTTCCAGTCGCGGCAATGATGTAGAACGCCTTGTCTGAGGAGCTCAGTACACCTTCACTACTGTAATAAAATCGATCACCAGATCCACGAGGGCCACCAGAAACTTCTGTAAGTGCAGCACTACCAGGATCAACACGATAGAGAACATGTATTTGCTCTCCGTGAAAATCGATAGCTTCGCCATTGTATCCACTCGCTGTGTAATAATAGATATCGCCGGTTTCTTTATCAGAATACAAGCTTCCGCCTGGACCACCCCACGAGATATCGTCTACACCATTCTGCTTAAGGTCGTAATGAGCGACAGTAGTTCCCGTGGAGATCCTATGCACCCACATTCCTAAATGCGAATCTGCCGAATAAATACGATCACCAACCATCGTCAATCGACGATCGCGATTTGCAGCCTCAACACTCATCAACGGATCTACGATACCGGTTGTGAAATCTACCTGAAAAATAGCATTTGCCGGATAGCTGAAATAGTATGCTTCTTTTTCTTGACCAATTATATTTGAACTGATGTTTCCGGGGCTACGTAACACGCGATAGTCATCTGAGTGCAAAACCGTGTCACCCGACAATAAAGAAACTCTGATAGTATTTATCAATGATTTATTAAGAGGGATTCCATCTGCACGCCAGAACCCATTTTCGTCGACATCTACGCTGACTGAAAATCCATCTTTAGTTACGCGAATACCATCAGTACTTTCACGATAGGCTGCTTTAATACTTCCTACGAAATCGATATCATCACCAAAATAAAGAGAATCTGCACCGGGGTACAGCAAAGTGGAAGCGTAGCTAACTTCATCTGGAATCGCCTGCTCTGCAATCTCTGCCGGATCAGAGTCACTACCAGATGCGCCCCCAGAAGAATTACCACAGCCCGATAATAAAATTGGGATAACGAAAATCAGGAGACTTATCTTCATACTGCTTCCCTATAAAGCTCAATTCCTTTGCCGCACTATGGATGACGACGCAAAGCACACTATAAGGGATATACTTCCTTAATCATAGATTTCACTGGGTATTATGAGACCACCTGGACGTATAAGTCAGTATCGAGTAATGATCGCTTACGCAGAAATTTTAATAGCGAAGGTGTGAGGCAAGGTCAGTAATTTATTTTGCAGCCAGCCACGACGGTGTTCGTAGCACTCGCCCGTCGATCTATCCGTTCCACATAGAAAGGCCCGACGGACACACCGGGATACGCAGTGGTAGTAGGGAGTGGCGTCCAGGGAGATCTGCTGATTTCGTGGCTTAGGCATGGCGTTGATCCTTCAACGAATGAAACGCCAGCCTAGCATAGGTCAATTATCGAACAATCAGGCGAAGGTACTAACGTGGGTGTCCTATTAGTCCCTTTATCCTTATTCATACCTCACTAACGCAAGGAATGCACTTTATCCTCCAGCTCCGACCACTTCTGTTTTACATTCTGAAGCCATTGATCAAGCTCAGATTTCCACGAGTGAGCATGCTCTTCTTCAGGCAAAGGTGGGAGGATATGAGCAAAATACGTGTTGTCCAATAACCGGTGAAGAATACGTTCTCCCGGAAAAGGTTTTCCGTTATTAAGTGCTCTGGCACCTTTCAGAAGATGACGGATGTCATACTGCGTCGGGCTGATATCAGCAACACGCTTGGGGATACCCAGCAACTGAT
>JBFHVK010000316.1:0-3316 GCA_041589615.1 Gammaproteobacteria bacterium
CTGGGTGAGTAATACGTTTAACCTTAAGCTGTCTTCGGGGGAGAGATCCATAATTTTTTAAACTTTACTTAAATTCCTAACACTAATTCGTGAGTACACAGAGAATCTTTATTATCGGCGGTCTTGAGTTATTTTATCTAAAACTCGTCAATTTTTAAGTCACTGGATTCCCGATAAAAGCGTTCGGGAATGACAGAAAAAAAGCAACTCCTGTGTTATTTCACTTTTTTACAAACACTTTAATTTAACTGCACACGCTGACCCCAGGGCACCTGAGTTTTACCTTTTACTAACCAGATTACAGGAAAATACGGTTCTTTCTCCGGAAACTCTCCCTGTGCATCGGTAAAGTACACCACCAGATTGGGAGCTTCATCCTGTTCCTCTGCCCATTCAATCACGGGATTAAAACGGGTTCCACCACCGCCCTTGAATTTTTGCGGCATCTTAAATTCTTCCCAGGGCTCGAACACCCAGGGACCACCTTCAGCAAGATGCGAGTCACAGGCCAGCAGGGTAATGCGTGCACGTATCTGGCTTTTTATAGAATCGACTTCAGAAATAAATTCGCCAATTTCCTTGTCGGAAATTGAACCGGAGATATCCAGTGCTACAACAATATTGAGCTGTGTACTCCTCAGGCTCGGATACACAGCCGGATCACCACGGCGGGTTGAAGGACGCGCGTAGGTATAATCATCGCGCGCTACCATCGTCATGTAACGAGACAGCAACATACGCCAGGGCAGCCGCGGTTGTAACAGATGATCAACCATGCGTGCCATGGAGCCACCCAGTTTGCCGGCCTGAATTGCCTGTTGTGCTGCACTCGCCATACGTTGCTGCCACTGTAGACTTAAGGATTCGATTTCCTGTGGTGTTAATGGCTCTGGTTCACCCTCACCTTCTTCCGGTGGGCCCGACTGCTGCTTACCCTGATCACCACTCTGTTCCGAGTTTTCACTACGCGCGCCGCCTTCTTCTTCACCACGGCCTTCAGAGTCACTCTTCTGTTTCTGGTTATTGCCTTCGCTTTGTTCTTGCTCGTCGCCGGTACTTGCGTCGTCATTATCCTCATCCTGGTCATTATCAGAATCGGGATTAATTTCCTGCTCAAGCTCACGTTCCTGGTCGTTATCATTATCTTCCAGCAACGGATAAATTTCTTCCGCCGTCATGCCATCATATTCGCGCAGATAATTGGTACCCGGCGGCGGACTCATGCCATCATTTATCAGCATCGGGTTAATCGCGAAATCGCAGGCCATGTCCCAACGATGCTGAACACGGTTCTGTCGTCGGGCAAAATGTGATAGCGCACAATGCAGTGCTTCATGGGCAAGTGCAAACTGGGTCTGTTCAGGACTCAATGCATCAATATAGTGTTCGTTGTAGTAGAGTTTCTTGCCATTACTGAAGGTGGCATCGCACCAGTCATCCTTTGCACGCACCATCGGCAGGCGCAATACCAGTGCACCCAGGAATGGTTTTTCCAGAATCAGCTTGGTTCGCGCGGTCGCGAGTTTTTTTTCCAGGTCTAATGGCATTGTTAAAAAGCTTTATAAGCGCTTGCCACAGCGGTACAGAGTTCACAGAGATTAACTTAAGGTGTCATTCCCACATGCCAAGGACAGTATCCATGGCCTGGAATCTAGTATCCTGATACAGTCACTGGATCCCCTACAGAAGCATTCGGGGATGACATATATAAATTTTTCTCGGTGAACTCTGCACCACAGTGGCGTAAAAATTAATAAATCATCAGTTCAGCAATATCATTCGCCCACTCGGAAAATTCCGGCACGGCAAAAATTTCTTCACCAATCGCACGGTGCATATCCGATACCATCATCACACCCATTTCTTTCTGGCGGAAATTCTTCGCGAACTTGAGGATATTGCCCATCACCTGTTGCGCATCACTATCACCCTTAACACGGATAGCGCGACCAACCAGTGCAGCGGCAACGGCATATTGCAGGTCAATTTCTTTCGGAGCCGTAACTTTTTCACCAGCAATAATGGCATCCAGATCCGGCATCTGTTCGAGGCTTTCTATAAAAGCATTCAGCTCTACACCTGCTGCTGGGCCCACACAGGCCTGCAGGGTACCCAGTAATAAATCCGGGTGATCCTCAAATTTATGCAGCGCATTATGAGCGAACTCCCAGGAGCGAGGTGAAGGGAATGCCACTGGATTATGCGAGGGGTCAAAATCAAACAGCAGGTCCGGACGAAAACGCAGAAAGCCGATCACCCGCTCATTAATATCATTCTCCCAGGCCCAGGCAACCCAGTCATCCAGGTTTACATCGACTTCATAATGGGAGAAACGATTCGCCAGTGGTGCCGGCATGGTATAGGTGACGCCACGGTCACCCTGCCGGTTACCCGCAGCGAAAATCGCCCAGCCTTCGGGCACTTCATAATTACCCAGCTTGCGATCCAGAATAAGCTGGTAAGCCGCTGCTGAGACACTGGGAGGAGCGGAGGTAATCTCATCCAGAAACAGAATACCTTTCAGGCCATGACGATCCGCATTGGGCAGCATCGACGGCACCGCCCACTCTACCGAAGCACCTTCCTTAAAAGGAATACCCCGCAGGTCACTGGGCTCCATCTGCGACAGTCGAATATCAATCACAGGAATATTATGCTTCTCCGCCACCTGCGCCACCATCTGCGACTTACCCACACCAGGCGGGCCCCATAGCATTACAGGGGTATGGTGACCGGTATCGGTACTGGTGAATTCACGATTTAAAACTGATAATAATTTTGCTGGGCGCATCGCCTGTCCTGAAAATATATATTTTTAATAATGTAAGTACTTAAAAATGCTAAGTGATTGTCCAGGTTGCCGTTGTATGGCGCCAGATCAAGGCGAAAAATGTGAGCTTAGACATCTAAGTGTCCATTTTTCAACGCAGAGATGGCGTCATACAACGGTGAGCTGGGCAAGCACGACTAGAAGCCGGCTTTCTTGTACCACTCCTGTGCTTTTTCCTGATCGGCTTCCACACCACGGCCTTCCTCATACATCATGGCGATAGTCGTCATGGATCCAATCAGTCCCTGATCAGCGGCCTTTTCAAACCAGCACATGGCTTCCGGCAGATCCTGGTCTACGCACTCGCCTTCAAGGTACATAAAGCCCAGACCGTGCTGGGCAATCGCATGCCCCTGGTCAGCGGCTGCTTTCATCCAGCGAAAGGCATTATCATCATTAGCCACCACACCCAGGCCGTTCTGGTACATGATCGCTACTTTGTGCTGGGCTTCCGCATCACCCTCATTGGCGTATTTCAGCAGGAAG
>JBFHVK010000317.1:0-3295 GCA_041589615.1 Gammaproteobacteria bacterium
GGCTTACGATAATAGCCGGGCATAATAGTATGTGGATTAATCTGTTTTTCATCAACCACACGTAAGCGAAGCTCGGCTTCAGTTAACCGGGATGCGACATATGAAAGATCGGGCCCCAGGTTACCATGGAACGCTTCTTCTTTAATGGGCATCACATGACAGGCGAGACAATTGCCTTTATCAGTAGCAATAACCAGTGCACGGCCGCGCGCGGCATTGCCCTTCTTATTCGTCAGCGGCTTGCTGATAGCGTAATTATGACTTTGCCATTGCACATAGGCTTCGCCAGCAGGCACTTGCGTAGCAAAACTGATAAGCAGAAAGGCAAGAGAGATTTTCATTAATGGCGCCATTCGGTGTCTCGTAAGCTACTTAACAGTAACAAACGGGAGCGGATAAGGTCAATTGCAATTATGATTATTAACTATAGAATTGAGTGAGGCATGGAAAGTTTAGTGGCACTGATGAATGCCCGTTTATCAATTATAAACGGCTCCTCTCTCACACTTGAGTATTCGAATACTGGCCACATTACTGGTATATCGACCAGATGGCACGTCTATGATCTGGCACATACACCTCCTTAATGTTATAAATAAAGCATTAAAGCACTATTTGAGGCACACATGGTTACTAAAAAAAGCATCGACCACGATAAACTTGATCGCATAGTGGCCCAGGCGCGGAATGAAAGTGAAAAGCGTGGCCACGGCTATCGCGAACAGGCATTAAAAATGTATCCGTGGATATGCGCACGCTGTGCTCGGGAATTCAACCGCAGCAACCTGCGTGAGCTCACCGTGCACCATAAGAATCATGACCACGATTACAACCCCGCCGATGGCAGTAACTGGGAACTGCTGTGCCTGTATTGCCATGACAATGAGCATCAACGCTATACAGAAGAACTGGCTAACCACGGCATTGAGTTACTGCCAGATAAAAAACAGGAAGCCACTTACCAGCCATTTTCGGATTTAAAAGATTTGCTGACGAAAAAAGAAGACTGATAGATTCAGCTGCCTGCTCGTATAGTTAGTTATTTCAAACCGGGAAATAATCCTGTTAAATTAGCATCATAAACCTCGCCTTCCATAGACTCTAATACATATAATTTTTTATTGTCAGCTCTGTTAATTATAAGAATAATGTAGTAACCATCCCCTTCCTTAAAAATGGATGCGTCACGGGTGGAAATATTATTCCAGCTTTTATCCAGCACACCAAAACCCAGTCCGGGATCAAACTCAACAAACTGCTTTGCTGTTTCAACTGCGATATAAATAGCCTGTTTTTCATCTACCGGGCCATGCGCACCTGGATGAGCGCCAGCATTCGTATTCAGTATGAAAAACATGAAAGCGATAATAACATTTCTAAACATATTGTATTACCTTCAACTAATGAGAATGATAAACACCATTATCATGAACATGACCTGATGATGTAGCAGAGTCAGGGACACTGGTATTTTCACGAGATGGCAGAATAACTCGTTTTTTGTATCCATCGAGTGCTGATGGTACTTTTGGTGCATCCATTTCTTCATGAATATGATAGTGATCATCTCTATTCAGGGGAAACTCATCGGTGAAAACACTGTGTTGATAACTGTGTAGCTGCATTAACAAAAGCATGAAACCAGCCAGCATGAGCAGCATATTTGATGCCCTGGTAAAATGACTAAAACTCTCGCTTTTGCGCCAGCCAGAGAGCAGGAACAGCATAATTACCAGCGCAGCAATCTGGCCTATTTCCACACCCACATTGAATGCAATAATATCCAGCACCAGCCCTTCTTCAACCAGCGGCAATTGTTGCAAACGAGTTGAAAGGCCAAAGCCATGAATCAGGCCGAAACCGAATACCATCCATAATAAATTCGGCGCTTTATAATTGAGAAGTTTAGTGAAACCATCCAGGTTTTCAAAGGCTTTATAACAGACGGTTATAGCAATAAATGCATCGACCAGATAAACATTGGCCTGTATCTGGTAGAGTGTTGCAAATATGAGGGTGATTGAGTGTCCGATCGTGAATGCTGTTATGAATTTAACAATGTCACTGAAACGAGTAAGGAAAAAGATCACACCAAATAGAAACAGTAGATGATCATATCCCGTGAGCATATGACTGGCACCGAGCTCTACAAATTCCATAATGCCAGCATCCAGAATACGCTGTTTATCTTCTTCCGACATGCCATGTGCCAGTACATTGAAAGAAATTATAAGCCCTGCAAGGGATAATACTACTTTAACACCTGTCTTAATCATCGAGTTTTTATAACCTGCTTATTGATCTGCCCTGTGCACAACTAACACAACTGACTATTTTATATTGAGCGAAATCATACCTGTATTGCCATCAGTAGCAAGCAGGTATAATTCTCATAAATAATGAGCTTGAGCAGATATGAACCTCCTGAACGCTTACTTCTCGCCTGCTTCATTGCCATATGCTTATAGGAATTTTTCCTATTTCACCTAGTACACGAATTACAGGCACTTGACATCGCATCCTATGCCATTGATATATATATGTTTTTTAAAAACTCAATCAGCACCCAAGGTCATACCCCCCATTTGGGTAATGGCGGGTTTTCCAGCTAAGACCGATAATGGCGAAAATTATATGTGAACTAATTCACACTTTTCAGGGCTTCATAATAAGTAAATAGAACCGAAGCTGTATCCAGGGTTTTAGCAGTATGTCAGAACAGAAACGAGCATCCTTCAGGGTGGAATTCCCTATCACCTATCACCCCTCTGTCAGTTACCAATCCAGTGTTTATGATGTGCATGACCTGTCTGAATTTGGTGTGAAATTTAAAGTAGGTATCAATAATCCATTCACTGCAGGTGACGAAGTTGATGCCAATATTATTTTTCCCGATGGTGAAAAATTTAAATTAAGTGGGCAGATTATTCGTATTGATGGCATCTATGCCATTATTCACCTGAGAAAACCAATCCCCCTGAGCAAGGTACGCGCTGAACATCTACATTTAATCCAGAACTATATGGCCTGAACCAGTTATAGCTCGAGTAAATTATCGAGGTGGATCAACTTTCACTGAAGAAGAAGTATTCACCCTGAACCAGCCAGCTATCGAATAGCGATCACGCTGTGCAGGTAGAACTTCATGAGGAAAGTCTTCACTTAAAAAAGCAACCAGTGTTGCATAGGCTGGTGTAACCTTAACAATGTCGCTGCATGTTTCACCTGTATAGATTGCTAGCTCGCCACCATCTTCTGGTAACCATCCAGGGTTCAAATAAACCACGAGTGACAA
>JBFHVK010000318.1:0-3286 GCA_041589615.1 Gammaproteobacteria bacterium
ACATCATTAATAACCGGTTTAAAGTTGACTGGTAGGTTCCTGGAAAAACTGCTTTCTGAAGACACAGGCTAGCCAGAATACAAAGGTATAGAACAGGCCGGCAAGTGCGATGACACTTAACAGTAATTCCTGTGCTTCGCGCTGCTGGATATTTTCGTAGGTGCCTGTAATGATCATGTAAGTTGATATGACCGTTACAACCAGGCCTATAAGCATATTAACCCGCAGTACTTTCTGTAATTGACGTAGCAGTGTATCTGACAATCTCATATTGCAAACTCCAGTAGTCGTAATTTTGCTTCACTGAAATATAGGTGCAATACTGGCTAGTGGTTTTGATGTGTATCAACTGTTATGTTCTTTGAAGGTTGAGATAATGTTATCCAGTCGCCGTGTCACAACACTCAGTTCACGCTCTGATTCAAGCAGTGATTCGGAGCTCTGAGATGTCTGTGAGGAAATCGTACTGATTGAGGCAATATTATTAGCAATCTCATTCGAGGTTACACTCTGTTCTTCACTGGCAGAAGCAACCTGGGTGAGAACGCTGTTGATATTATAGATTTCGTTCTTAATCTGATTCAGTGAGTTAGCAACTTCCTCTACCTGTGTGCTGTTCTTCTGTGCTTCATCAATGGATGACTTCATCGCATTGACCGCATTATCTGCACCGACCTGAAGGCGATCGATAAGGTCCTTGATCTGGTCGGTAGATTCCTGTGTGCGGCTTGCCAGGGTACGTACTTCATCGGCGACTACGGCGAATCCGCGTCCCTGCTCACCGGCACGTGCAGCTTCAATGGCTGCATTAAGGGCGAGCAGGTTGGTCTGCTCGGAAATTTCACGAATCACATCAAGTACCATACTGATGTTGCCCGTATCTTCCTGCAGTGTCGCAATTACTTCGGCTGATCCCTCGAGATTACTCACCAGGTGTTTGATACCGTTCAGGGCTGCGTTGGATTTTTCCGAGCCGGACTGTGCATCTGTGTCTGCATGTTTGGCAGAGCTTGCCGCTGATGCCGTATTGCTTGCAACTTCCTGGGAGGTTAGTGACATTTCCTCGGCTGCGGTAGCCACCTGTTCGGTTTCCCGGTTTTGCTGTTGTACATTCTCCGTTGTTACCTGTGTGACACTGGTCAGGTTATGAGATGTCTGGTGTAGATCATTAACGGATGACTGAATTTCATTGATGATATTTTCCAGCTGGTCGCTGAACTGGTTAACTGTGCGTGCCAGTTTGCCGATATCCCCCGCACGTTCGGAGTGTATCTTGGTTGAGAAGTCACCTTTGAGTATATTGGTAAGAATCAGGTTAACCTGACGTACCACAGTATTAATCTGTTTTGAGGTAAACATCGCAGCCATTACACCAACGATCAGGGCTATAACCAGAACGATTAGAATATAACTGATGGATGCCTTGGTTTTAGCTATCAGTTCCTCATTTCCCGCGTTTACCTGAGATCGCTGGTAGTCAATCAGGTAGTCGATTTCCTCGCTGATCTTATTTATGATCGGGCTGATTTCTGTTTTGATCAGGCTGACATCTTCGCGCCATAAGTTATCGGTATAAACTTTAAACACTTTTTCAATATTTTTAAAATAGGCACCAGAGATGTTATTCAGGTTATTCAGCCCCTCTTCCTGCTCGAAGGTAAACAGGTCTGACTGGTTATTTACTTTCTTGATCAGCTTTTTATACTGATCCATATAGATGCTGACCTGTTCTATTCGTGACTCATTTGGATTGGATAGAAAAGTTCTGAATAAAGTGACCACTGTCATCCAGCTTTGTCTTAAATCGTTCATCTGCTGCAGGAAAGCTCGTCTTTGAGTCGTGACTGTTTCCTCAAGCTCGGAATCGATCATGGTCTTGAAAATCTGCATGGCCTGCTGGTGTCTCGGGTTTATTTCCATATTGGCAATTTTAAGACCCGGGTAATTTTCAATAAAATTCTTATTTAGATAATCAATTCTTTCCTGGTGTTTAATGAACTCACTTATATAGCTTTGCAGTCTATCGGCATGCTCGTTCATTTTTGAATCATCCATTACTGCCGGTAACTGTTTAAACTGTGTAATAGCGTCCTGCAGGTGAGTGATATCATTTTTTAACTGAGATTCATATTCGGGGGTTTTATTGATGATGTACAGCCCCATGGTGCTCGTGGTTGACTGTATGCCTTCCTTGAGTGACAGGGCGGATAACATGGCAGGCTGTGAAACTTCGGCAATACTGGTTGCCTGGTTCTGTAACTGCAGGAGTCTTATAAAGGCGATAGCTGATACTATGATAATAAGTAATAATACGCTCAGAAAACCAGCCCAGATGAGATGTCTTAGGGAAAGTTTATATAGTAGATTCATTTTAAAGCCTTATTGGATTCATCCCTGAATCTGTTTTTCTGTTTATTAAACAATAAATTATTTGTGAGAATATGCTCTCAATGGTCGAGTAAATTAATATATAGCCTATTTTTCAGTAACATTCAGCTAGTGATGTTTCTATATATGTCAGCTACCTTAAGGGGTAACTGTTTTACATCATCGATCACTACATAACTGGCATTGCCATACATGGTTTTAAGGTAATCACGACCTTCCTTGTCAATGGTGATGCAGAAGGGGTGTATTCCCTGCTGGCGAGATTCAAGCAGGGCCATACGGGTATCTTCAATGCCATATTCGCCCCTGTAACCGTCGTAGTCTTCGGGCTTGCCGTCTGACAGGGTAATCAGGATCTTGGTTTTCGCTTCGACTTCTTCAAACATCTGGTTAAAGTGCCTTATGTATACACCTAGCCGGGTGTAATCCTGTGGGGAAATATTGGCAATGCGACCTCGGGTTTTATCATCGTAATTATCGTTGAAGGTTTTGACCGGGTAAATTTCACAACGTTTGCGGGTGTTGCCAGTAAAACCATAGATGGCATATCGGTCCCCCAGTGTTTCCAGTGCTTCACACAGCAATACCAGTGATTCGCGCTCTGCATCGTTAATCCAGCCCTTGGTTGAGCCACTCATGTCGACCATAAAGATGACCGCAATATTGCGTTCTTCCTTATGCATTTTGGTAAAGATATTCTCCGACATTTCCATGCCGCTAAGATTATCTGCCCAGGCTTCTACCAGTGCATCAATATCTATATCGTCACCATAGGGCTGTTTCTTTAATATTTTGTCTTCGCCACGCAGGATTTCAAAAGTGCGACGCAGGTTTTTTATCAGCCCGGCATATTTATCCAGGGTATCCCTGACAAAGCGGGTACTACCGGCCGAGATAT
>JBFHVK010000319.1:0-3284 GCA_041589615.1 Gammaproteobacteria bacterium
ACCAAAATCGAGACCTATCTTGCAGGCGCACTGAAATCCGATCGCGCTACCCACACAATGTAATCTGTTACTGTTAACGGCCACCCGTGATTCGGGTAGGCCAGGCAAACCTATGTTTATCGACTCCCATTGTCATCTCGATCGTATCGATCTAAAAGACCACAATAATGACTTCAACCAGCTTTTACAGACGATACGGCAGGGAGATGTCGAACGTCTGCTATGTGTGTCTATCAATCTGGAAGAATTTGCCACGATGAAGGCGATGACCGATCCACTCGACTATGTGGATATCTCGGTTGGCGTACACCCCTGTGACACCCGTGAGGATACGGTCAAACTACAGACACTGCTGGAGCTTGGCGCTGATCGTAAGGTGGTAGCGATTGGTGAAACAGGGCTCGACTACTACTATTCAAAAGAAAGTCGTGAGCAACAGATCAGCAGCTTCAGGGTACATATGCAGGCGGCGAACCAGTTGAATAAACCGGTAATCGTGCATACCCGTGATGCGCAGCAGGATACACTGGATATACTTAGAGAGGGTGGGGTTGAGAGCTGTGGCGGTGTATTACACTGCTTCACCGAAAGCTGGGATATGGCGCGACAGGCACTGGATATGGGCATGTATATCTCATTTTCAGGTATTGTGACCTTCCGTAATGCAGATACACTGCGCGAAGTTGCTAAACAGGTCCCTGATGATCGTTTTCTCATCGAAACCGATGCGCCGTACCTGGCCCCTGTGCCTCACCGGGGTAAGCAGAACCATCCCGGCTGGGTTGGACATGTGGCCGAATGCCTGGCAGAGGTAAGGGGTAGCTCGCTGGAGCAGATTGCCGAGCTAAGTAAACGCAATTATCTGAGCCTGTTTGATGCTGAATCTGCATGAATGGAGGGTAATTAAGCGTTTATTAATGTTATAATTCCGCGGATTAGTAACATCACAGGCTGTTGACCATGAAGTACGATATTTCGCCGCAGGACATCAAGAAGTCCCGTGTTCCCCATGAAGTTTTTCTCACCAATCTCATTTTTAACCATATTCTGGTGTTTGTGGCCATTATCAGCGCAAGTTCGCTGACACAATATGTCGTAATTGTGCCTATCTTCTCTGTAGTTAGCCTGGCTTACCTGTTCTGGGGTGCTCAGCGAGCGAAAAAGCATGCATCCTGGTATGTCAATGGTCACTGGCAGATCGCTGCTCGACGTAGCCGTTTCTTCCTGCTCATGCTAGCAGTGATGGGAACCATTATGGCGATTATCTATATGGTATCTGGTGGTGATATGAAGCCACAGCACTGGGCACTGGGCGGCGTAGCGTTTCTGCCCACTATGGTCACCGTGCTGGGTCTGATCGTATTTGAATCCGAGTCATTGCACCAGGCAAAAAATGCCATGTTACCCGGCTGGATCAGCGAACGTTTCCCTGAAAATGCGCTTACCCCAATCGAGCAGGACTAGTTCGGGAGGCTTCTCCTGCATAAGGCATATTTAAATGGTAAAACACACCTTTCTGAGCGTGCTTCTGATCACGATTCTCGCCCTGCTGGGTGGCGTTTATCTATCATCCTTCAAAGATCCTCAAGTAAACCATGCGGGCTTCCCCTGGCAAGTAGAGCTGCTTGAAGATGGATCGACACGCGTATTTACCCTGACCTTGGGGAAAAGCCATTTAATAGAGGCTGAAAAGCTGTTCAAGTCGATTGCAGAAATTACCCTGTTTAGCGTTGATGGCGGGGATGCATCTGTAGAGGCATTTTTTCGTGAAGTGAAATCGGCCGGCCTTAATGCCAAAATGGTTGTTTCAATAGACCTGAGCCAGCAACAGATGACCGAGATGCTAAACCGGGGTACACGAATTTCAACACTGGGTAGTGGTACCCGTAAGGTCACACTCTCCGGTGAAGATGTCGAACGGGTACGTAATTCGCCAATTTCATCGATTACCTATTTACCATCGGTACAACTGGATGCAGAACTGATTGAAAAACGATTTGGTGTGCCTGCAGAAAAACTGGCTGATTCGAAAAGTGATGCAATACACTGGTTATATCCCGCCAAGGGCGTTGATATTGCACTCAGTGAAAGCAGTAAGGAAGTGATACAGTACGTATTGCCTGAAAGGTTTGATACATTAATGCAGCCATTGAAGCAGCCCGGTAACTAGCCACTGTTGAGTGTGTTTGAGTCGGTCTCGAATGTTTCGGTATTGAGGTGTCGATTTATATAGTCTTACCTGGGAAGCTTATAAAATTCAGGCAGGAAATACTTTACCGTAGAATTATTAACCAGATCTTAAAGACAGCATGTATTACTCTGGGTATTACTGGTTATACTGCAACACAATAAAATTAAATAAAGACCACAGGAAATCAATACGTGAGCGCAAACAATTCCCTTCCCGATATAGAAGCTGTTAAATCATACCTGTTACAGTTGCAGCAGAATATCTGTGATGCGCTGGCTGAAGAAGACGGTGGTAAAACATTTGAAGCGGATGAGTGGCAGCGCGAGCAGGGTGGTGGCGGAAAAAGTTGTGTACTGGCAGATGGCAATGTATTTGAAAGTGCCGGTATTAATTTCTCCCATGTGTTTGGAGGTGCTTTGCCGGCATCGGCAACGGCCCATCGACCGGAGTTGGCTGGACGTTCGTTTCAGGCCATGGGTGTCTCTTTAGTCATACATCCAAAGAATCCCTATGTGCCAACTTCACATGCGAATGTGCGTTTTTTTATTGCCGAAAAAGAAGGTGAAGATCCAGTGTGGTGGTTTGGCGGTGGTTTTGATTTAACCCCGTACTATGGCAATGAAGAAGATGTTATTCACTGGCACCAGACGGCAAAGGACGCCTGTGATCCGTTTGGTGAAGATGTTTATCCTAAATATAAAAAATGGTGTGATGAATATTTTTATCTGAAGCATCGCGATGAACCCCGTGGTGTTGGTGGCCTGTTTTTCGATGATTTAAATGAATGGGGTTTTGAGAAAAGTTTTGCCTTTATGCAGAGTGTTGCTGATCACTATATCAAGGCTTACCGACCTATCGTGCAGAAGCGAAAAAATATTGAGTATGGTGAACGTGAAAGGGACTTCCAGTTATACCGTCGCGGACGTTATGTGGAATTTAACCTGGTATATGATCGAGGTACGTTATTTGGCTTACAGTCCGGCGGCCGAACCGAATCAATTTTAATGTCGATGCCACCGAATGTGCGATGGCGTTATAACTGGCAGCCGGAAAAAGGAACCCCGGAAGCCGAGTTATATGAAAAATACCTGAA
>JBFHVK010000320.1:0-3264 GCA_041589615.1 Gammaproteobacteria bacterium
GCCATTTCAAGGATCTGGCTAAGTAGCTGGGTGGTAATATTCATAAAATTGACCTACATCTCAATACCTGTAGAGATATTAGAATTAATTGATATATTTGTCAATTATGTCACTTAATTTGTAAGTCAATTTATATATAGATATCAATATTATTGATGTTTATATCAATAAATGACTGGATTTGTAGATGTACTCCCGTGATCACAGCTGAGTTAGTCAGGCTGGCATTTACGACTTATGATGGCAATGCCATTTGCTAGTAGCTCCACATGGCCCTCTCCCTGTTTTTTTCTCGTTCAATTTCAGGCCCGGTAAGATTAGCCCATAATGCGATACCGGCTCGTTGCTCTATATAGGAGGTGCTAACACGGTAGTCACGGAGGTCTTCCGTCAATGCCGAGTTTGGCATCTCAAAAGCCCACATCTTCAGCTTGCCATTCTTTTCTTCGGTAAGAATACATTTATAAAAATGACTCGGTACTGGAATACTGATGCCATTATCATCCTGCTCACCTATCAGTTGAACTGGTTGCATAAAATCAAATACAGGCCCAGTGACAACATAGGTTTCGAGCACATTTGCCCTGTTATCGAGGGAGCGTACTGCGGCTTCAAGCTGACGCCATTTATGCCTGTTAAACAAGGGGGTTTGTGGTGACATATTGGAGAGCAGAAATGTTTCACTGTTCTGGATGTATTCATCAGACTGGTTTGCGCTGGCGACCAGGTGCCCGCGATCGAAACCACTGCCGGAATAATCACTTAAATCGGCGCGAAAACGTTTCGGGATTCTAAAGTCCGGGCGAAAGTTATCAAGTCGTTCGACTTCATCCATGTCTTTCTTATCCGGGTCTACAATTTCCAGTGCCCATTTTGCCTGGCGAAAGTAATAGGAGTAACCAACAGTGAAAAAACGATTGACCAGGACCTGGTCTGCAGCGGGACAACCATAGCGGGTTTCACGTCCGGGAAAATGCGAAGTTGACATAAGCATTGACCTCTTATGATGTGCTGTATTCTAAATTTTTTAAACATACAGATTAAATAATAATAAGGCCAGAGACTTTAAAGGAAAATAGCTGTTTGAATATTCAGTTAGGTTTGTTGGGCTTTATTGTTAAAGATCAAGAATACGCTGAGGCATGGCATTGGTATAAGTAAACGAGTTTTTCTGTTGTAACCGCGTAATTATTATATCTGGTATGTGACAATAAACATGCTGTCACTTTCAGGCTCTTCACCAAAGCTGATAACGCCATTACCATGCAGCGTAATCTCTTCGCGACGTAAAAAGACCGGGCGCATATTGTCTATTTGTAGATATGTACCATTCGTGCTTTCATCGATGAGGACAAATTTACCCCGGCGACTTTCTATTTTCGCATGTACACGTGACACTCGGCTGGAGAGAATGACCTGGTCGCAATGTGCCTCACGACCAAATGTATACGCAGGCGCATTGGCTTCGATAGTATGCTGTTTATCCTGATACAGGATAGTTAAAGGTGTGTCGTCTGTATGCTCAAGGTTATCCACATTGAAAGTGGATAAATGAGTAACTTCGTTAGGCTCCCATACTACTTCAATGATAGAAACAGGATCAGATTTTCCCTTAACCTTGAGTCGATCAACTTCACGACACATGGAAATAAGATGTTTGTCAGTGAGTGCTGACAGTGTCATCTCGGTGGTAATGATCTGCCTTGATTTAGCTATGCCTGCCATCCTTGCAGCAAGATTAACCGCATCACCAAATATATCACCATCGGATTGTAGTAAAGCGGATCCCCAGTGCACACCAATACGAAAGTTAATCATTACTCCCTTGTGAGCGGGCAACTGTTTTATGGCCTTGTGAATATCGACGGCGCAGGCAATGGCTTCATCGGCTGAATTAAAACGACACATGATTTCATCACCGATTGTTTTAACGGTAATGCCCTGGTGCTGGTTGATGATTTCGGTTATGCGTATAAGTGCGCCGACAATGAGCTGGCTCGCACTGTTATCCCCGAGGCGCTCGTATATGCGGGTACTACCGACGACATCGGCGAACATAACGGCGAATTGCTGCTGATTAGTATTCATTTCATTTTATAGTTGAATGCAGGTCTCGATATAGTATAGCCGAGTGTGTGCTTAAGAGGTTGAGAACTGGTTCATGACTGAAATAGATACGATTGATGGCATGTTTGTATGAATACTTAAGCGTGACAATGTCATTACAGGGCTCAGCCACCTGAGCCTGTATGACCAGGCTGGTAGCTGCCATTCCTGTTTTGACTGTGATACCTGGTATCTCGGATATCGTATATAGCGCTTTGTATCAGCGTGTTCGCATCATCTGTCGGTCGAATCGCTGTCGCATTAACTGGCGTTGCTGGGGTGTCATATTCTGCCAGCGCTCGCGCATCTGCTGCTTATCTTCTGGTGATAGATCACGAAACCACTGTCTTTTATTACGCAGACGCTGTCTCTGTTCTGGTGTCATGTCTTTAAAGGCCTGCATGCGTTTGCGTATAAGTTTGCGTTGCTGGGGTGTCATATTTTTCCAGCGTTGCATGCGTTTTTTTGCAACTTCGCGCTGTTCTGGTGACATGGTTTTCCAGCGATCTGCACCACGTATCAGGCGTTGCTGTTTTCCCTCTGGCATGCTGCTCCAGTCACTCTCAAACTGTTTAAGAATCTGCTGTTGTTCCTGCGTTAAATCTGTCCACTGAGTTGTGGCGTATATATTCGTGCTGAGTAGTAACAGGCAGAGGCTAATGATAAGTTTCATACTAGTTGTCTCCTTCTGTCTGTTTAGATGTTTGGTTAGTCGTAACGGCCTGTTCATCAAGTGCAATTTTAAGGATTTCTTCATCTTCCACATCATACAGGCTAAGAAATTCGAGGAACTCCTTGTCGAGTGCTTCGAATGACTGATCAGCCTGAAGTGAGTGCGCTAGAAGCATAAATAATAACAGCATAAGGCGACTAGCCCGATTGCTGTTCCTCGAGCAAAAGCCACTGATAAAATTCAAGATCTTCATAAAACTCCAGATTCTCTTCTGACATAAGTAATTCAAACTCGGCAATATTGCTTTCGTTATTATTCATCGCCGGCTGATTAAATAGTAGTAGCACGGTTGCCAGTGCGGCAATACTGGCAAAGGCTGTAACCGCTTTATGATTCCATGCAGGCAAAAGCAATTTGTGTAAAAACGATGAGCGCTGCTCTGCTTTATCCAGTGCGGATTGTCGTAGTTGTGCAAGCGATTGCGC
>JBFHVK010000321.1:0-3226 GCA_041589615.1 Gammaproteobacteria bacterium
GCCTGCTGATTAAATATTCTGGAATATAGTTCTTGCTGGAAATGCCTGGCAAGCTCGGTCCAGTCGGTACGCACACTCTCAAGTCCCTTGAATACAAGCCTGTCTTCGCCATTTGAATCGATCATGCCAGCATAACGTTTTTTACTGCCTTTTTCTGAGCCACGAATAGTGGGCATAAAGAAGCGTTTGAAATGTGTTTCATATTCCATTTCAAGATATGAATGAATACCGAATTCATTCATCAGTGTTGTTTCCCAGTACTGATTTATTTTTTTAATTAAATTTAAACCTATTTGATCAGCCTGCTGATTATCCATCTGGCCATCGAGTGATACAAACACGGAATCGGTATCGCCATAAATTACGTCATAACCCTGCTGGTTAATCAATGTCACGGTTTGCTTGATAATGTCATGGCTACGTTTGGTAATAGAGCTGGTCAGTCTCGCATCATGAATTCGACAACCCGGTGTTCCGAGTACACCATAGAATGAATTCATTATAATTTTTATCGCCTGGGATAAGGCAGAATTTTTCTGCTGTTTAGCACGGTCTCGTGCCTGCCATAGTTCAGCGATAATATCAGGCAGAATATAATCATCCCTGGCGAAACTGGCGCCGTCATAGCCGGGAACAGTTTCGGTTGCGGGTAATTTTTTTGCCGCTATACGTGCATAGGGATCTACCCTGAAGGTACGAATAATGCTCGGGTACAGACTCTTATAATCCAGGACTAATACACTGTCATAAAGTCCGGGCCGAGAATCCATTACGTAACCACCCGGTGAGGTGTTGCCTTTTCCATAATCACCAATGTTCGGCGCAATAAAACCCTTGCGATGCAGGCGAGGTAAGTAAAGATTATCAAATGCAGCGACAGAGCCACCGACTCGATCCATTTCAAGTCCGGTCAGGCGTGCACGTTCGATGGCGAAATGAATTAGCTCGGCTTTATTGAAAATATCCACAACCAGCTGGCAATCTTCCAGGTTATAACGAGCCAGGGATAATTTGTCTTCGTGAAACTGGCGCTTAATTTCTTTCGCCTTGTACAGTGGATCATGATTATTATTCTGTGTAATTAACTTTCCACGTCCAAGGAGTTGATGGGCAACATTATCGAGTGCAAAACTGCTGAAAGACCAGGTGGCACTTTTTAATGTGTCGATACCATCGAGTACAACACGGCCTGGAATTAGCAGGAAATAATGCTCGCCTTCAGCCTGCGACTGGCGCCATTTTGCTACAGAGTTATCACGACCTATCCTGAAGGGAATGCGTAGTTCATCGGCTTTTTTCTGTAGAAAGCGAAAATCAAAATTAATGACATTCCAGCCTATAAATATATCTGGATCATATTCCTGAACACATTCCAGGAAGCGAGTTAATAGCTGTTGTTCATCTTCGACGAACTCTATAAAACCGTCATTTTCAGTCATCTGCCCTGTGCCAATCATGATGACTTTCTGTATTTCGTCACAGATGAAGGCAATAGAGTAGAGCTCATTTGTGTCATAGGCCGTTTCAATATCCAGTGACATAAGGCGTAATTCAGGCTCATATTCGGTTGCGCGAAGCTGGGGATTGATGATTGCCTGTTTGCCATCTTCTACATCGAGACTCACCGGGCCGGTAATAAAGCGTTCTGTGAGATAGCGTTCAGTCGGACGGATATCGGTTTCAAATGCACTTATACCCTGCTGTTGCAAGCTGTCCTTCAGACGATAGAAAACCTGAAGAGAGCGGCAATATACGCCGGCCATTTTGCTATACCTGAAATCCTTCAGCTGAAGCGGTTTTATCTCAACGGCGGCGGAGAGTCCCGGCTGCTGCCTGAGGAGATGATGAACAGCATCACTGTCTGAATGGCGGATAAAAAAGACGGCCTGCTGCTGATTGTAGAGGACTTTCAGGGGGCCTCTGGCAGAGCTAAACCAGAATTCCAGCTGTATGCCCTGAGGTGTGTCGCTAGCCTGCCGTGTGAGTAGAAATGCCTTAGTCATGATTACCGAATTCTGGTCTGGACGCATATTTTAAGCCAGAGCAGCTATTATCTATACACATGTCTGAAATTATTCACCTCAAAGGAAAGGCTTTTTATGAAAATCAGTCCTTATCTTAAGGTTCTGGCTGAAAAAGATGGCTCGGATCTATATCTATCGACTGGCGCTCTACCCAGTGCAAAGTTTAACGGTGTGCTCACGCCTTTGTCGAAGAAGCCCGCGCCGCCGGGCTGGGTTAATTCCCTGGCACAGGAAATTATGAATGACGACCAGCGTCATGAATTCGAGCATAAGCCGGAAATGAATCTGGCCATATCAGAACCCGGTGTCGGGCGATTCAGGGTAAATATATTTAAACAACGTAATGAAGTCTCCATGGTGATACGTAATATCAAGGCGGAGATTCCCAACCTTGAAGAACTGGGGCTTCCACCAGTGCTCAAGGATGTCATTATGTCGAAGCGGGGTATTATCCTGTTCGTGGGCGGTACTGGCTCGGGCAAGTCGACTTCACTGGCGGCCTTGATCGATTATCGTAACCGCAATAGCAAAGGTCACATTATTACCATTGAAGACCCTATTGAATATGTCCATCAGCACCGGGGTTGCATTGTTAATCAGCGAGAAGTTGGCGTTGATACAGACAGCTTTGAGGATGCATTGAAAAACACGCTCAGGCAGGCACCTGATGTAATACTGATTGGCGAGATACGAGATCAGGAAACTATGGAGCATGCCATGGCATTTGCTGAAACGGGGCATCTGGCTATATCTACCCTGCATGCTAATAATGCTAATCAGGCACTTGACAGAATTATCAACTTCTTTCCAGAGGAGCGTCACTCTCAACTACTGCAGGATCTTTCACTTAATCTACGTGCATTTGTGTCTCAGCGCCTGATTCCTACAGTGGATAAAAAACGTTGCGCGGCTATCGAAATATTGCTGAATTCTCCACGGGTGGAAGAACTGATCAAAAAAGGTGAGGTATCTGAAATCAAGGAAGTGATGGAGAAATCTGAACGTCTGGGGATGTGTACCTTCGATAGCGCACTGCTTAGTTTGTACAAGCAGGGAAAGATTTCAATGGAAGAGGCGTTAAAAAATGCAGATTCGGAAAATAACCTGAGACTAAAAATTGAGCTCGGGGAAGATTCCACTGAGAAGAAACAGCCCAAAGCAGATGATCCGTTCGGCAACCTGTCCCTAATGGAAAAAGAGGA
>JBFHVK010000322.1:0-3221 GCA_041589615.1 Gammaproteobacteria bacterium
GCCATCCATTCAGAATTGAAGACAATCCTTGTTTTCTCTTTATCGAGGATTTTGAATACCTGCTCCTGGTAAGTTTCTGCATTTGCAGCCACTTCTTCTTCGGTCAGCGGCGGGCGCGTTGCACTTTTGCCAGTTGGGTCACCGATCATTCCGGTAAAATCACCAATCAGGAACAGGATCTCATGGCCCAGGTCCTGAAACTGCTTCAGCTTATTGATCAATACCGTATGCCCCAGATGCAGGTCCGGGGCAGTAGGGTCAAATCCAGCCTTTATCTTCAAGGGCCTGCCTGATTCCAGCTTCTTTATCAGTTCTTCTTCGACGAGTATTTCTTCAGCACCCCGCCTGATCAATGCAAGGGATTCGTCTACGGATGACATAATGACTCCACAAGTTATTAAGCAAACCACCGGCCAACACCGGCTCAACAGAGCATGGCGTTATACAAGAGCACCACGCAAATAGCAATTAAATTGCATATTTCAATGAATGCAGACATGCCACTAGTCAGCCAAAATACTCTACTGAATCAAGTTAATTACCGCCATAACTTGCATAGCTGTTCAAATAAAATACAATCATTGCTCTTCAACAATTGATTTTCCTCCTTTTTCAGGCTATTTTTACTGAAAAAACATAGACAAATCCGTGAATTACAATAACTTTATAAACAAAGACTTTCGAAGTCGCCCACAACATGAGCAAAATCAGCGACATAACGGCCTGCGCTGGTTGCTGTTTGCCTGTGGCTGCGCATTAATCGGTGCCGTTCTGGCTAGCACATCTGTTGATAAGAATGACAGCATAGAGCTTGATCACGCAAAACTACTTTCAAACATCGAAGCTTCCGACATTTCAACGGCCAGTCAGCCACAGAAATCAGCTAGCATTCAGCTGAAGCTCCCCTTACCGGATAACCAGACTTCAATTGATCTGGAAAGCCTGCAACCTAAAAACGCTGAAATTAATGGAACACCGCTGACCGACAGCGACAATCAAGCCTGGCAATCACATAAAGTAAAACGTGGCGACAGCCTTTCGGTTCTGTTTGACCGAGCTGGTGTAAAGCCTGATCAACTGATTGAGCTTATGAAACTGGGCAAGCCCGTCGATGAACTCCGGCGCATCCACCCTGGTGACATTATTCGCATTATTAGCGATGCAAATGGCCAGCTTATGGCACTCAATTACGAAATTGACACTATCCGCTATCTACAGGTCGAAAGACAGGATGATGAGCTGTCAGCAAACATCTATAAACATGAAATCGAAGTTCGCTCAGCTTATGCCACCGGCGAAATTGACTCATCCCTGTTTCTTGCCTCTGCTGAAGCCGGACTGTCAGAAAGCCTGACAATGGAACTGGCAAGCATTTTTGGCTGGGACATCGATTTCGTCCTGGACATCCGTAAGGGCGACCGCTTTACCGTTATTTATGAAGAGCGCTTCAAGGACGGAAACAAGATTAAAGATGGCAATATCCTTGCTGCAGAATTCATTAACCAGGGGCAGACACACCGGGCTTTACGCTTTACAGATCCGGTAAACGGAACAACTGGATACTATTCACCAGATGGGCATAGCCTGCGCAAGGCCTTTTTACGCAGCCCGGTTAACTTCAGTCGCATAAGCTCACGCTTTACTTATAAACGCTACCATCCCATTTTACACAAATTCCGCTCTCATAAGGGCGTTGACTATGCTGCTAGCCGAGGCACTCCCGTTAGGGCTGCCGGCGATGGCAAGATTATCTTCAAAGGCAATAAAGGCGGCTATGGTAAGACGGTCATTATCAAGCATGGCAGCAGGTACACCACACTGTATGCACACCTGAATAATTACAACAGAAAAGCCCGTTCTGGCAGCAAGGTCAAGCAGGGACAGGTCATCGGTTATGTCGGCTCAACGGGTCTGGCATCTGGCCCTCACCTTCACTATGAGTTCCGCGTGAATGGCGTTCACCGCAACCCATTGACTGTGAAATTCCCTAGTACTCAACCCATTGCGGAGATCTACCGCGATAACTTTGAGCTTTCTACACAAGGTTATCTCGCTCAGCTTGATGTATTGTCTCGCAATGCACTGGCTCTGAACGACAGACAACAATAATGCCAGAACTCTATATCGGCCTGATGTCCGGTACCAGCATGGATGGTATAGATGCAGCGCTGGTAAAGTTTGATAACACATCAATAACACTGGTTACCTCCCACAGCCATCCACTCCCTGCTCAACTAAAGGAAAAACTTAAGCTGTTAAGCCTGAACGCCGATCAGGCCAGTATCGACATGCTGGGTGAAACCGACACCGAATTAGGTGATCTTTTTGCCGACAGCGTCAACGAATTACTCAAAATTTCAAAGCTTTCTCCAGAACAGGTAGTAGCCATTGGCAGTCATGGACAAACAGTTCGTCACCGCCCTGATCTTAACCACCGCTTCACTATGCAAATCGCAGACGCCAACCTTATCAGTTACAAAACCGGCATCACCACTGTAAGCGATTTTCGGCGCAAAGACATGGCCGCAGGGGGTGAAGGCGCACCATTAGCACCCGCCTTTCACCAACAGGTTTTTCACTCGGAAACCGAAAATCGCGCAGTACTCAATATAGGCGGCATCGCCAATCTCACCGCCCTGCCAGCCGATCCTGCAATACCCTGCTCTGGATTTGATACTGGCCCCGGCAATGCACTGATGGACGCCTGGATCCACACTCATAAAAGCCTCGATTATGATCGGCATGGCGAATGGGCTGCAAGCACTAGCGCCGATAGCGGCCTGCTGAAGCAACTGATGCAGGACCCTTATCTCAGTCTGACGCCGCCGAAAAGCACAGGCAAGGAACACTACAATATTGAATGGCTAATCGAGCAACTCAAGCATTACTCACACCTGTCAGCCGAATCTGTCCAGGCCAGCCTGTGCAAATTTACCAGCCTGAGCATTGCAGAGGCACTACAGAGACATATGCCAGAGACACAAACACTCATCGTTTGTGGAGGGGGCGTACATAATTCACACCTTATGTCTCAGCTAAAGTCACTACTGCCATCTGTTAACATACAGACGAGCGATCATTATGGAATTCACCCCGACTGGGTAGAAGCGATTGCATTTGCGTGGCTTGCAAGACAAACCCTTAATCACAAACCAGGAAACCTTCCAGCAGTTACCGGTGCAAAAAATGCGGTCATATTAGGAGCGATACACTTTCCAAAC
>JBFHVK010000323.1:0-3216 GCA_041589615.1 Gammaproteobacteria bacterium
ACGTCAGATTGCAGCGTTGAAATATCACTCTCAGTGCTAGACACGCGAGTATCTAGCGCACTGGTTTCAGTGAGCGCCTGAGTAGCATCCGCCTGTGCTGCCACCGCTTTACTATCAGCCGTGGCTGCTGCATCGCTAGCCGCTGTTATTGCTGCGGTAGTGGTCGCCGGCACTGCTGATTCGGGGATTTCTTTCGTGCCCGCCGCTATCTCGCGCGCATCGACTAGTTGCTGTTGGACGTCGGCTGCATCGTCGCCGTTGGGGTTGATTTGTATAACTGTCATGATTAAACCTATCTGCCGTTTACGATAGTTTACCGCGTATAGGGCGGTTAGTCTATATTCTAACCCGCATTGACTTTAACCTACCCTTGCGCTTGTAATGTACTCGCTTGACGCCCATTTCGGACAAGCGTGTGAATAGCTGCCTACCCTTGTCAACACTAGGGATGCCGCTGAACCCGTGAAGGTCTGCGTCACCATCCAAGCGATAAACTATGACAGTGAAGTCGGTATAGCTCGTTTTATCGGTCGATTCGTCAAAGCGAAAGATTTCTATTAGCTTTTGCATGGCTTAAACTTTAGTCTACATTGCGTATAGTTTAAGCGATTTTGATGGATAAAAAAAGACCGCCGGAGAGTGGCGTCGGTCAAGATGGTCTCAAGGAGTGAGTAGTGAGAAAACATGATTATAATTACACACTCCCGATTGTCTTGCAAGCTTATCCTACGTGGGGGACTAATTTTATTTCTAGTGGCAACTTAGAGTTGCGCAGTTCGACTCCTCCATAATGCTTTTTGATATATTCTGAAAACAGCCATATAACAGAGTCTATGTTTTCCGCTTCGGGATACGTCATCGCCACCTGCTCGCCGTTGATTTGGGTTTTGCATTTTAGAGCTAGCACTCTTGCTCCTTGCGTAGTTGTTCGGCTTCGCCCCAAGGTACCAACTCAGCGCTATCAAATGCCCAACAATCTGTTATCGTTAACCCTTCACTAGTAGCGCTCACGGTATAACCATCATCACCCCTTCGGTTAATTACGCTATGGCAGGACTGCATTGCATCCCATCGCATTTTTGCGATGATGATAGACAGCGGCGTGTCCTTGTAGCGTTTTTTGCCGTAACGTTTGAACGCCTTGTTCATCACTCTTTCTCCTTGCGTAGTTTCAATTCATGCTCTTCACGCGCCAAAGCAATTATATTCTTTGCCGTTGGTTTGAACTTACCAGTGTCTGGCCAATTCTCACCATCCCAGCCTAAAGTGAAGCGATTGCAAAACATCCACGACTGCATAAACCAGTCATACAGGCTGTGAGCATCTTCGCCCTCACCCCAGTAGCTCAATCCACCCCCGATCATGAGGCAGCCTGTAATGCTGCTCCCTTTTGAATCTGCGTAATCAGTTGGGCACTCATTATCCTGCCACACATCGCAAAACAGGCTTGGTGCTACCTCGAAAAGTCGCTTACTGACTTTTTTTTCTATTCTTGGGTTCATCACTCTTTCTCCTTAATTAACCTCGGATAACCTTAAACCCACCACAACCACAAAACAACTCCGACCAGTCAAACACTGGTCGAAATGTTACTGCCGACAAGCGGCATTGTGAGTAGTTTAGAATAACTAAACGTCTTCGGCTTAGACTTTGCTTTGCACTCAAGTCTCCGGCGCATTTCGTGATAGTGCGACTTGCTAATACCGGCCAGCTTAACTGCCTCGTTCATGCCCACGCCTTCCTGGATTAACTCATTAGCGCGATTGAACCGCTCAAGATTATACGCTTCACGCTCGGCTTTTAGTTCACGCTCGGCTTGTTTCAACATCTCCGTTAGCTTTTCGCTTTTGTATACCGCGGTCGTAACGACTTGCCTCGTAGCGCCCACCGCCTTAGCGATTTCTCGCAGCGTTCTAGCGCCGTTATTCATGGCCCGCTCGATGACGTCGGAGTGGTCGGGTTTGCGCTTACTGGCAATTCGTCCATCCAGGCCTTTGTACATCCGGTCGTACTTTCTGACCGTGGACTCCGACACCCCACATGCGGCGACGAAATCTTTCATAGAAACGTAGCTTTTTCCTTTCGCCAGCTCTGTTTCAATCGCCTTGATGTTACTTGGTCTCATTTTAATCACTGTCTCTCTCCTCAATTGCCGCCTCGACTAAATCCATCATTTTCTCAGTAAACAAGCTGTCCAAGATGAATGTACCGTGCTCTCTTATCGCCTCAACTGCTTCATCGCTTTCAGACAGTGCTTGCAGTACATAGGCGATATTAATATCAGTCATAAACGTACCGCCGTTCATCACATAATCGCATGCTTCTTCAAAGTCCATTGTGGCACTCCCTCCACGCTTTGTAGAACTCGGTTGCCTTATCGAAGTACAAAATGCCTACCATCTCGCTGCCCTTCCACAGAGTCACAGATTTGGAATCTTTAGTGAAGCTTTTAAACAAGACGTGCATATCATCGAGGCACAAGATGTAGCCACTTCCACCATAATTTATTTTTTCTATTTTCATTTCCACTATCCTTAAAAACCTAAGCGCACCTTAACACTAACGGTACGCTTAACATATCTGACCAGTTAGATTATATCGTATTGCTGCTTTATCGTATTAACCTCTGCGCTGTTCATTCGGCGCGCCATGAGCATATCCCACGCCTGTACTTTGGTTATTGTCGGCTTTGACTTTTCGATGGGCTGCAACAAAGATGGAGCAACAAGGGCAAACCATCCAGATTGTTTGAAAATTAGAATTCGCCCTCCTACGTCAGGCTCGTCTATCGAGATTATGCACTTCTCTCCAAATGCGTCTATATGCGCCCACTGGTCGCCCCCTTTCGCTTTCACGCAAGCTTCATATTGTTCGCGGGTGCAGACTAGATGATATGTGCTAGATAATAAATATCGGTCACGATACACATACCCCATTTCATCATTCCAATATAAATATTCATATTCGACATCAGGCCATCCGTCAGGGAATGCTTTAACCGCATCCTCAACCGTCTTGCTAGGCTCGCTAGGTGCTGGTCGGGTTGCGATTGTTGTCCAATCCGATGGTGATGAAGATAGAGACCACACGCCCCCATAGATGTACATCTTCCCTTCTGCATTAAAAAACCGACAAGTATAACCTTCTGTCCTAAGCTCAACCGCCCCCTCAGGCGCTAAATCCCAGTTAAATTCGGTCATTTTCTTTCTCCTGTAG
>JBFHVK010000324.1:0-3212 GCA_041589615.1 Gammaproteobacteria bacterium
GCAATTAATCAGGTAAATGAGAACCAGATGGCCTCGGGCAAGATGGCGACAGCTTTCGAAAAAGGTGATGAGAACGTTTCCATGGCACAGCTAATGGTGCAGATGGAGAAAGCCAGTGTGTCTTTCCAGGCTATGACACAGGTGCGTAATCGTTTACTAAATGCGTATCAGGAAATTATGAATATGCCTGTTTAATTGTTGGCAGACTTTTTTAAATAACAGATTCATCAATCAGGTAATGACATGGCAGAACAAGCAGTAAATACAGCTCCCGCAGTGATGATGGTGCCCGTGCCTAGAATTATCGGCGCCATACTCGGTATCGTCGTGACTGTGCTGGTGAGTATAGGCATCTATACCTGGGGTACATCGCCGAATTATTCTTCGTTATATACTGGCCTCGAACCGGGGGATGCGTCTGAAGTGGTAGCTGCATTGCAGGCAGCAGGAATACCCTATGAGCTGGCAGCGGCTTCCGGTTCGGTTATGGTTGAGAGTGGTCGAGTGCATGAAGCTCGACTAAAACTTGCAGCACAGGGTTTACCCAAAGGCACGGCCATCGGCGTTGAAATGCTGCAGGAAGAACAGAGTTTCGGTACCTCGCAGTTTGTCGAAAGCGCACGTTATCATCATGCGATGGAAACCGAGCTGGCGAGAACTATCAGCACGATGCGCAATGTGAAGTCTGCCCGTGTACATCTGGCTATTCCCAAACATTCTGTTTTTGTACGTAAACGTGAAATGCCAAGTGCATCAGTGGCACTGAGTCTTTATGGTGGTCGTAATATCGAACAGGGACAGGTTAATGCGATTGTGCACATGGTGGCATCGAGTATATCGAGTTTATCACCTGAGCATGTCACTGTAGTTGACCAGAATGGTCGCCTGCTATCCTCAGGTGGTCTGTCCAGCAATGTCGCGATGACAGCAAAACAATATGATTATACACGCCAGGTTGAAGAAGATTACGCGCGTAGAATCGAACACCTGCTAGAGCCTATTATGGGTGTAGGCAAGGTGCGTGCTACGGTCAATGCAGATATTGATTTTACCCAGCAGGAAAGTACCGAAGAGCTATTTAATAATGCAAACCAGACAGTACGCAGCGAGCAATCTTCAGAAACCCAGAGGTTCGACAAGAATGCGGAGGGTGGTGTGCCAGGTGCGCTTGCAAACCAGCCGCCTGAAGGTGGTGAACTTGTACCGGGTGCGGGTGAAGTTGGCGCAGCTGATGGCATAGTACAGAAGCCGCTGAATTCCAGTCGTAATTCGGTGCGAAATTATGAAGTTGATCGCACGATTCGTCATCTCAGACAAAGTACAGGCGAGATCAAGCGCCTTAGTGTGGCTGTACTGGTTGATGATCGTGTCGTTGTCTCTGAAGAAGGAACCACGCGTACACCGCTAACCAACGATGAGATTACGCGAATAACAACACTGGTTCAGCAGACCATTGGTTTTGATGCCGAACGGGGCGATGCTGTCGATGTTATCAATGCGTCATTTACACCGCTGGATGAGATTGAAGAATTACCAGAACCTTCTATTATGGAAAATAGCTGGGTGCAGTTTGCACTCAAATGGATCTGGCCGTTTATACTCATACTGGTGGTGATCTTTACTATCCTTAAACCATCGATCCGAGGTCTCACCAGTTATACACCTCCAGTCCCCAGGCTGGAGTCTGAAGAGGCGGAAGCTGCTGCAGCCGCTAAGCGACTCGAAGGTGGTGAAGCCGGTGAAGGTGGTGTCGAGGGACTGGAAGGTCCGGAGGGTATGGCACAACTCGAGCACCAGGGTGAAGGTGCTATACCATTACCAAAAGATCATGATGAGAAAGTCGAGTTTGCGAAATCTATGGTCGAACAGGATCCCAAGAAAGTCGCGATTGTCGTTAAAGACTGGATCGCTAACGAAGGTTCATAAAGTAAGCAGATATGGCAGAAGAAAAAGCTCCAGCATTAAACGGTGTTCAACGCGCAGCTGTCCTGCTCATGGTTATGGGTTCGGATAAGGCAGCGGAAGTGTTAAAACACCTGAATCCGAAAGAAGTGCAAAGCCTTGGCGGTGCCATGGCAAACCTGCAGAACGTGAATAAGGCGACCATGGAAAAAGTCATGGACGAGTTCATTACCGAAGTAAATAGTAAAACCTCTGTTGGCATCGGTTCTGAAGATTATATTCGTGAGATGATGATAAATGCGCTTGGCGAAGATAAAGCCAATAATATGATTGACCGCATTCTGCTGGGTAGCGGAAATAAGGGGCTGGAATCCCTGAAGTGGATGGATGCACGATCAGTTGCTGAAGTTATACGGCTTGAACATCCACAGATTATAGCGATTGTGCTGGCCTATCTTGAAGCTGACCAGTCGGCTGAAGTTTTAAAGATGTTACCTGAGCGTGCGCGTCCGGATATTCTAATGCGTGTTGCATCGCTAGAAGGTATTCCGCCATCAGCGTTACAGGAACTGGACAAGATTATGGAAAAACAGTTTTCTGGTAACCAGAATGTCAGTCACAACAGCATGGGTGGTTTAAAAACCGCGGCCAATATACTTAACTTCATGGACTCTTCCATTGAAGGTTCAATTATGGAAACCATCGGTGAGATTGACCAGGAAATGCAGGATGGTATTTCAGAACTGATGTTTGTCTTCGATAACCTGAATGAAGTGGATGATAGAGGTATACAGGCGCTGTTGAGAGAAATTTCTACCGATACCCTGACACTTGCCCTTAAGGGTGCAGAAGAGAGACTGAAAGAAAAAATACTTAAAAACATGTCAAAACGTGCATCAGAAATGTTGCGTGAAGATATGGAGGCCAGAGGACCTGTTCGACTTAGTGAGGTTGAGGCTGCACAGAAAGAAATCCTCACCACGGCTCGTCGCCTGGCTGATGAAGGTGAAATTATGCTCGGCGGTGGTGGTGAAGAGTTTGTCTAACGAATCATACATCAGATGCCGAAATGACAGCATACAGTCCATTACTGTGAGCTAGGCCATGGCAAAAAAATATACCGTTTCCGAAGCCGATATACAGCATTATGTTCCACCTGAGCTGAGTGGACGCATTGCGGGTATGCGTGAAGATCGAGTGCGCCCACAGACGGTGGAAGAAATCGAGGCGCTACAGAAGCAGGCTTATGATGAAGCCAGTGAGCAGGGATATGCCAAAGGCTATGAAGAAGGTCACCAGAAAGGTTACGA
>JBFHVK010000325.1:0-3186 GCA_041589615.1 Gammaproteobacteria bacterium
AGAGTCATTTAAAAAACACATGGAAGTTACATATAAAATTAATGAGTTTCTAACAACCGAAGAGTTTGTGATTTTACTTAAGGAATCTACTCTGGCTGAGAGAAGGCCTGTAGATGATTATGATTGCATGGAGGGTATGTTATCTAATAGCAATCTGATAGTAACGGCATGGCTTGGTAGTAAACTCGTTGGAATTGCACGTGCCCTCACAGATTTTCATTATGCCTGTTATCTTTCAGATCTGGCTGTGTCTAAAAAGTATCAGAATCGTGGTATAGGTAAAATGCTACAGATAAAAATGCAGGAACAGCTGACTTCAAACTGTAAGTTAATCCTCATTTCCGCGCCTGATGCAAATACTTATTATGAGTATATCGGGTATGTGCATAATGACAGGTGCTGGATTCTGGAGCGTGATGCCCTGATCAGTTAGTAAAACCTGCATGAAAAACATTTCCCGGGCGCTTTAAAGATATATGATCTCAGTTTGCTGATCCTGACCACATCTGGAAAAGCATTATTTAAATGAAAGATACTCCCCAGTTTTTATTGGTTAATAGTGGCATGCGTTGCTGTACAGCTATTGATGTTTGCTAATGAATATTATTCCATGCTTTCCTGAGATTCTCACATTAGTGTTTTCGCCTTGATCTGAGGCATTTAGTAAACACAAATAAAGTGATAGTATTCGGCCTTCGAATTGATCGGCACAGAAAACCGTTGCAGTTGTGATTGAATAAACGCTGTGTATCGGTGAATCTGTGGTGATGCCAGGCTGGCAGTATTGCCTTTCGGTCATATCAGTTCCTGGCTGCCATGTCTTTCGTAAGTAACTGATTTTATTAGGTTAGGATGAATTACAACAGTTCGGCATAAATAGTAATAACTGTATATTTCTATACTGAAATGATTAGTTATATAAATCTAATGATAGGTATTAGTCTATCAATTGCCAATTAATTATTTATTTGCTTCGTTGCGGTAGTGTAACTATGATTGCACGCTACCAGGTATTGGCCCTCAAAAGGCGCTAGATACATATATTTTTTGTGGTTGTTTCTACGGAAAGAAATGTCCGCTGCATGGGGATTTGTAAGAATTTTATCATGGTGAAGTTAAGAACATATGTCTACATGGACTCATTGCAGCCTCAGCTAGCAGAGTACATTGCGGGTGTTTCCCAGGGATTTCCCCCTGTTCCGGGTAATGCCTGTCTATGGGTGGAAGTCGCACCCGGTATGGCTATTCACCAGTATACGGATATTGCCTTAAAGGCCACGCAGGTTCACCTTGCCCAGCAGGTTGTTGAGCGTGCGTTTGGTTCGATGGTTATTCACCATCGCGACCAGAGTGATGTGATTGAGTCGGGTAATACCGTTTTGCGTAACCTGGGTGCTGAGGTGCACGAGCGTCAGCGATGCGAGATTACCTGGCAGGAAATTATTCGTGGCATGACCTCTGATCATACTATGGTTGTAAACCGATCTGATCGCAGGGGTTCGATGATGCTGCCTGGCGAAAGTATGTTTATTCTGGAAACGGAACCGGCAGGTTACATTGTTTACGCGGCGAATCAGGCAGAGAAAGCAGCCAATATTAATCTTGTTGATGTGAAAGCAGTTGGGGCCTATGGGCGTCTGACAATTTCAGGTCGTGAAGCCGATATAGAAGAGGCTGCAGCAGCTGCAATTGCTGCGGTTCAGAATCCAGCGACTACCTAGGCCCTGCTATGCATCGTCAACAGTTACTCGATTTGCTCAGGCATCACCAGACTCGTTTTATGGATGAGGCTGCTTTTATTGCGAAGGCTGTTGCTTTTGTTGAGGCACATGAAGACTGTTTTTATCGTGAACTGTGGCCAATGCATGTTACGGGTTCTGCATGGGTGGTGAATCCTGCCAGGGACAAGGTGTTGATGCTGCATCATCGCAAGCTGGATCAGTGGTTTCAGCCAGGTGGGCATGCAGATGGTGATGCCGATATTCTCAGGGTTTCGCTAAAGGAAACTGAGGAAGAGACCGGTATTGCGGCAGAAAATATAAAACTGGTGAAGCTGGATGTGTTTGATGTGGATATACATAGCATTCCTGCGCGGGGTTCAGACCCCTACCATGAGCATATTGATGTCCGGTTCCTGGTGGAGATCGATGATCGTCTTCCGGTGCCGGGGAATGATGAATCCCATGACGTGTTGTGGGTGGAGCTGTTTGAAGCATCGCATTACAACCGGAATCGCTCGACGTTCCGGATGATAGAAAAAACACGTCAGTTAAGAAATCTTGCATCTCGTTAGGTGGTGCATGTGGTGTGTATTTGATGAAATGGGATTTGCTTATTCAGGAAAACGGTGTAAATTACACGGGCTTTACAGAATAGGTAGTGTTTATACCTTAATAAATGCTGTTTTTTGATTGCCCGGTGCGAGTGCCGTATACGAGGAGAGTGTTAACAGGATAAACCTGCTAATGGCTCCGTGTATAAACCAAGATTTTGTAGCGTTTCAAAGAGTGATTTTGATTGTTAGATTGCTCTTTGAAAAGGCGCAAAAATAATCCATAGATAGATATCTATGGAATGTTAAATAAATATTGATTTGAACAATCATGGATCAGTGTTTAAGATTCTGCTCAAACTAGCCTCTGACATCCTCGATGTTTCAGTTAACGACAGATTTTGAACCAAACGAATTCAACTAAGTAGGAGTTAAATAATGTCATCTAATAGCTATCAAGCGGGTGTAAAGGAGTACCGTGATAAGTACTGGACACCAGATTACGTGCCACTCGATACTGACCTTCTGGCCTGTTTCAAGGTTGTAGGTCAAGCTGGTGTGCCCCGTGAAGAAGTTGCTGCTGCGGTAGCTGCTGAATCTTCAACTGGTACATGGTCAACAGTATGGTCTGAATACCTGACTGACCTTGAGTTCTACAAAGGTCGTGCATATCGCATCGAAGACGTGCCAGGTGACCCAGACGCGTTCTACACTTTCATCGCATATCCACTGGATCTGTTCGAAGAAGGTTCAGTAGTAAACGTACTGACTTCTCTTGTTGGTAACGTATTCGGCTTTAAAGCGCTGCGTTCTTTACGTTTAGAAGATATTCGTTTCCCAATTGCATACATCAAGACTTGTGGTGGTCCACCAGCGGGTATCCAGTTAGAGCGTGATCGTTTAAACAAATACGG